>NZ_CEWDFQ010000284.1:0-4048 GCF_982438285.1 Acetatifactor sp.
CCTTTATTGTAGTGCTCAGGCCATATATCGAGAGCCTGCCGGGGGATCTGTTTGAAGCGGCTAAGCTGGACGGCGCGGGCGGTATCAAGACCTTCCTGTATGTGGCGGCGCCGTTAATCAAGCCGGCTTTGTTTACACAGGTGCTTCTGACCTTCTTAAACAGCTGGAATGATTTTATCTGGCCGATGCTTACCTTGTCCAGCAATAAAGAGCTGAAAACCATTACATTGGGACTGTATTCCTTCCGGGACGTCCAGCAGGTATTGTATGGACCGATGTTCGCGGGGTTTGTGCTGGCTTCCGTCCCCATGGTGATTTTGTTTTCTCTGAATATGAAGACATTCATAGATGGGATTACTTCTGGGGCGGTAAAATCTTAGGAGGGAAAAATGAAAAAAGCCTATCGGATTGGATATTGGCGCTATTATGAGGACGCTGAATTTGAGGCGCTGCTGCGTTTCCTTAAGAGGTACAAAGATTGCGTGGATGAGCTGGCGCTGTTTACAGAGTATTCTCATCATGGCTATTATCCGCTGTCCTATTTTCAAGATTTGTGCCGGGTATTGAAGCGGCGTATTCCCGCTTTGAGAGAATTGGGAATTCCCAGTGTAGGCCTGAACGTTTTGGATACGCTGGGACATATAGACGAGGCGTGGGATGTGTGGGGAGAGCCGCCCCTTGAACGAATGATGGGACATGACGGCCGCGTATCACGAAGCTGCCTGTGCCCAAATGGAGCGGGATATCAGCAGTACATTCAGGAGAAATATAAGCTGCTGGCTGAGACAGGGCCTGATTTTATCTGGGTGGACGACGACATCCGGATGCATCATCACACAGTGGATTACGCGTGCTTCTGCCCCCGCTGCATAGAGCGGTTCAATCAAAGAAACCATACTGCCTATGACCGGGAGAAGCTGGTTCAAGTGCTGAATTCCCCGGAAGGAGAAAGGGAGCGGCGTGCCTGGCTGGATTGGAATTGCCATACGATCACAGAACTGATGAAATGGATTGGGAGCAGTGTAAGTGAAATTTCTCCTACAATCAGACTGGGCCTTATGACAAGCGGTGTTGTGTGGGGAAATTATTCAAACCCGGAGTACGGGCAGTGGATGGAGACGCTGGGAGCGTCCATGGCGCGCCCGGGAGGAGGCTTTTCCAATGATGATGAGCCTTTGGATATTGTCCGGAAAATACACGAATGTGCGCGTCAGATTGCGCTGTATCCGAAAGAGATTTCTGATATTCAGTATGAATTGGAAAATTTTCCCTATCAGCGTCTGTCTAAATCAGTGGCTATGGTGATTCTGGAGTGTACCGCAAGCCTGGCTGCTGGACACAGCGGAATTGCGTTTAACGCTATCTCCAGCGGGGACTACCCGGAGCTGATGGAGGCTGTCCGGCAGTACGGCGCTATGTGGGATACCATGGAAAGATTGGCGCGAGGCTTTGTACCGGGCGGCCTGTACCCTTGTTTTAACCTGGCATATGCGGCAAAACGCAGAGTGGATGGGGATTGGTTTAGCTTTCAGGCGGCACAGAAGGTGGACCAGGCGTATGAATGGAACAAAATAGGGATTCCTCTGACAATGCGGCCTGAGGGGGCGTGTGCGAACCTTTTGATTGGAAGCATGCCGGAAGCTTACGAAGAGGAAGCGCTTAAAAAGATACTCGCACAGGGAGCGATTATGGACGGGCAGGCGCTTTCTATTCTCGCACAGCGCGGCTTGGACAAATTCTGCGGTGTAAAAATCATAAAAACAGTGGACAACGGCGTCTATGAGAGAATTTACGACCACCCCTTCAATGGTATGGCTGCGGGCAGCAAACGAGACCCCTATATTACTTTTTGGGGAGAGGACAGCAAGTGCTATGTTCTTGAAAAGACGGATGAAGCTACGCAATTTATCAGCGTGCTGGAGACGATCTGCGGTACGCCTGCAGGCCCCTGTATGTCCTTGTATGAAAATTCCCTTGGCGGCCGAATTGCGGTCATGGGAATTATGCCGTGGAAATTTGTGGGTTCCCCGGAAAAGAGATATCAGCTTCAGGCTGTGTGCAGCTGGGTGAGCCGCGGACAAATGCCGGTTTCCATCAGGGAGTGCGTAAAAGTGATTCCGTTCATTGCATGCGCTGAGGATGGCAACAGCGCCTTGCTGGTGTTGATTAACGGCTCTTTGGACGAAACAGGTCCCTTTGCGCTGGATGTTAATGTGAAAAACGCGGCGGGCGCATATCAGATTGGACAGGATGGATTGTTGAGACCGCTTTTGTTTCAGGTGGATCAGGAAACCGGAAGGGCGCGTATGGAGCTGAATTCCATGAAGGCCTGGGAGTTTTCTGTATTGTATCTTACGAAGGAGCCTTCGGGGAGGTGTGGCAATGATTTTTGAACAGGCTGACATCAATATGGATGGACGCTGGATTTCTATGGAGAGAACGGCGCAGAATGCCTTTTCTCTGGGAAAGCTTGAAGTAATGATTGACGCAGAGGGCAGGGTTTTTTTGTCTGGAAAGGAGCAGGGCATTTACGCCGTCCGCTTGAGAGCGGACAGCGCTGCAGGCGCGGATTGTCTTATTCTGGGAGACGCCTGGGAGAGGGCCTATGGTGATTTGAAATGGGAAAGGCCGGATGGAAAAAAGCAAATGCCGTGGTATTTTATGGCGCACCGGACAACGGACAAATGCAATTACGGGTTCGGAGTTAAGACGCTTCCCAATGCAATGTGCTTCTGGCAGTGTGATGAAAGTAAGATCACCCTGACACTGGACGTCAGGAACGGAAGCAGGGGACTGGAGCTGCACGGCCGTTGTCTGCTGCTGTGTGAGCTTGTAACTGGAGAATGGGATACGGACGCTTTTTCCGCCATGTGCCTGTTCTGCGAGGCGATGTGTGGACAGCTCAGACCGGTGAATGCGCATATATATGGAGGAAATGACTGGTATTGTAATTATGGAGACAATTCCTTTGAAAAGATTCTATTGCATACAAAGAGAATTGTAGAGTGCGCAAAGGGGTGTCTTTTCCGCCCTTATATGGTAGTGGACGATGGATGGGAGCTTGCGTATCATCCGGGAAACGATGAATTTTCCGGGTATAATGGCGGCCCGTGGAAATATTGCAATGGAAAATTTGGGGACATGAGGAAGCTGGCTGAAGCCATCAGCGCAGAGGGAGCGATTCCCGGGATTTGGATGCGTCCGCTGGAAACGGTGGAATATGTGCCGTCAGAGTACACACTGAAAAAGAATGGCGTCACAGCCATATTAGATCCTTCCCATCCCAAGGCGCTTGAAATGATAAAGGAAGACATCCGGACACTGGCATCCTGGGGCTATAAATTGATCAAGCATGATTTTTCAACCTTTGACCTTTGGGGAAAATGGGGATTTGAAGTGACAGACGAGCTGCAGCTTGAGGGAATGGAATTTTACGATTCCGGGAAAACCACAGCGCAGATTATAAAGGAATTGTATCTTGCCATACGCGAGGCTGCCGGAGACGACGTGCTGATTATGGGATGTAACACCTTCAGCCATTTGTCGGCAGGTATTTTTGAAATACAGCGTACCGGAGATGACACAAGCGGCAGGGACTGGAGCCGGACTAAGAAGATGGGCGTCAATACGCTGGCGTTCCGGCTGCCCCAGCACAAGCGCTTTTACTTGGCCGACGCTGACTGCGTAGGCATTACCAATGAGATACCCTGGGAGAAAAACAGGCAGTGGCTGGATGTTCTGGCAAAAAGCGGAACGCCATTGTTCGTGTCCATTGCGGAGGACGCCTATTCTGAAGAGGTAAAAAAAGGTGTTTCTGACGCGTTCAGGAAAAGCTGCCAGGCCGCCGAAGCTTCCACGCCTCTGGATTGGATGGAGACGGACAGCCCGGCCTGCTGGGAAAGCGTATTTGGCAAGGATTGTTATCAATGGTAAGGAAATAGAAAAACAAATGGGCAATTATATTTTGTTATTGGTCTCCGCTGTATTGGGAGCGGGTAATCTTGCGGCCAATCGGCTGTATCAAAAGAAGATGGGAGTATCCTTGTGG
>NZ_CEWDFQ010000285.1:0-4047 GCF_982438285.1 Acetatifactor sp.
ATCCCAATGTATGCCATCCCTGCTTCTTCCAAGATAAATATAGGGAATGCCGTTGGTCTGCTCTCCTCTGAAAACACCGATAAACCCATCTTCATAGGGCATTACCGCGCTGTTGAAAATTCTTGCCACATTTTTCACCGGATTTCTTCCGATAATGGGATTTTCGCTGTATCTCCACACCGGCGCTCCTGAAAAACAATCCGGCCCTTCCTGCCAGGGTATGTTTGGCACTGGCCGGCCTAAGATTTTATATTTGCTCATACTTCTTTCCATTCCTGTTCTTTTTTTTAAATTTCCAGATTCCGATCAATCAGCTCACATCTTTGGGATACGCAGCCGGAACTTCTTAACGGATCCTTGGGGGTATGGAACACATAGTCCGAAAGCCGCTCCACCGTGGTGACGGCCACATGCAGTCTTGTGTCAGAGGAAGCGTAATAAAGATAAATCTTGCCGTCTTCTCCTGTTATGGCTCCATTGGTAAAGACTACGTTGGACACATCCCCTACCCGTTCCGCCCCTCTGGGCCCCATAAGCATTCCGGCAGGCTCTGCAATGATTCTGGCGGGATCCTCCAGGGCCGTTGCAAAGGCATAGAGCACATAACGCAGCCCTGCCGCCGTACCTCGCACACCGTGGGCAATATGAATCCAGCCCTTTTTCGTTTTAATGGGAACCGCCCCCGCGCCGTTTTTTGCCTCTGTTATGGTGTGATATCTTCTCCTGCTCAGGATAACCTCTTCATCTATCACCGGATTTTCGATGTCATCACACAGCCCAAAGCCAATGCCGCCCCCTGAGCCCGTCTCGATAAAACCGTCCATGGGTCTGGTATAAAAGGCATATTTCCCCTTTACAAATTCCGGATGCAGCACCACGTTTCTCTGCTGCGGGGAACGCAGTGTCTTTAAATTTGGCAGCCTCTCCCATTTCTTAAGGTCCTTTGTTCGCACAATGCCCGCCGATGCCACCGCCGCTGACAAATCAGAGGATGCAGTATCCTTGCTTTCCGAGCAGAAAACCCCATAAATATAGCCGTCCTCATGCTTTGTCAAACGCATATCATATACATTGGTCTCCTCCGGGCAGGTATCCGGCAGCCTCACAGGATAATCCCAGAAGCGGAAACCATCCACACCGCTCTCACTTTCCGCCACCGCAAAAAAGGATTTTCTGTCATTCCCCTCCACTCTGGCCACCAGATAAAAACGACCGTTTAAACGGACAGCCCCCGCATTCATCACCGCATTGATCCCCAGCCGCTCCTGAAAATAAGGATTGGTCTGCAGATTGAGATCATATCTCCAGAAAAGAGGCGCATGCTCTCTGGTCAGCACCGGATACACATACCGCTCATAAACACCGTTATAAAAGCTTTCATCAACCTTGTTTTTTCTGGCAATCAGGGCTTCCTGCCTTGCAAGCTCTCTGTAATAATTTTCATGGAGCATCGCTTCCTTCTCCTCTCATCATGATTTCCATGCACATTCTCCCATTGTGATAGGGACATTTCCAGGGCTCCACCTCCGGGGCCTCCACCGCCGGCCTGCCTGCTTCATCCGTATACCAGAACCATTCCCCGTCTGGCCTTTTATCCACAATATGCTCCCTGATAAAGCCCCAGACATCCGCGGAAGCCTCCAGATACCGGCCTTCTTTCGTTTTCTGCCAGGCGTTGTAAAAGCCTGTCACGCCCTCTGCCTGTACCCACCAGATACGTCTTTCATCTATCACACCTTTCTCGCACTCATTGGCCAGGGAATGGCTCCTGTAAGCCTCTTTGTATACCTGTTCCGCCAAAGCCTTGGTTATTGGACTCATTTTTCCAGCCCAGTCCGCATCCCCCAAAATCTCCACACATCGGTCCACAAGCCATGCCGTCTCAATATCATGGCCGTAGGAATGCAGATCAATGAGACTGTGCATCTCGTTGTCAAAGAAAACCTCCTGGCGCCGAAGCTTTGAATTGTAAATTTTCCCCTCTATCAGGCCCAGCATATACCGAAGCTTTTCTCCCACGGCCAAGTCCCTTGTAATTCTGTAATATTCCGTGTAGGCCTCCAGCACATGCAGAAGGGTATTCATAGTTCTGTCCGCCAGTACGCCGTTTTCCGACAGCTTTTCATTGTCCGCAGGCCCAAAGTCCCGCGTCTGGGCCTCCTTATAGCCGTATTGGTCAAAGCATTTTTCCTCTATCACCTGTACCAGCTTTCCGGCCAGCAAAAGCGCCTCCTCTTCTCCAAAGGCTCTGTAATAGGCTGCAAGAGCGTATACCCCGAACGCCTGATTGTAGGTGTGCTTTCCATCATCCTCTACCCTGCCCTCACAGGTTACTGACCAAAACAGGCCCCCCTTTTCCCTGTCATAAAAACAATCCCGCAAAAAAACATAGGCCCACGCCGCATATTCCTCCAATTCCCTGTCTCCCAGGCAAAGATACGCATTTGAAAAAAACCACAGTATTCTGCTGTTTAAGATACAGCCCTTCACCGCCTCTTTATGGATCTGAAGCTGCCCGTCCACATATCCGAAGTACCCTCCGTTTTCACGGTCGATGAGCCCCTTCCAGAAGGGAAGCAGCTTTTCCTCCAGATGTCCTTTCATCTCCGTTTTCATCTGCCTGCTGATTCTGTTGTGCTCTTCCAGCTTCCTCACACTTTCTGCCTCCTTTTGTTTCAGCCCTTCACAGCTCCCAGGGTAAGCCCTCCGTAAATCTGCTTCTGACACAGAATAAAAATCACCAGGGCCGGAAGCAGCGTAATCAAAAGCCCGGCGCAGATCAGATTATACTGATTGCCCAGCGGCCCCGTAAATTTGTACAGACAGGTGGCAACTGTGATATATTTTGTCTTATCCTGCAGATACAGGCTGGCTGCATAATACTCATTGTAGGTGCCCACCCCCTTTAAAATCAGCACAGTCACAATGGCCGGCTTTAACAAGGGGAATAATATCCGAAAGAAAACGCCGAAATAGGTACAGCCGTCCATAATGGCAGATTCGTCCAGAGAGGTTGAAATATTTTCAAAAAACTGGATAAAGATATAGATGGATATAACGTCTGTGCCCATCTGCATGATAATATAGCCGTAAAGGGTATTGATAAAATCCAGCTCATACATAATGCGGTAGAGCGAAACCTGCATGGCAATACCGGGCAGAAGGCTGGCAAACAAAAACAGGCTGCGGATCAGTCCGTTTCCCGGAAACTTAAAACGGCTGAGCACATAGGCCAGCATAGAGCCTGTCATAATGGAGCCCAAAAGCACAAAAAACAGAATAATGGCCGTATTGCGGAAGGCCAGCAGCATATCCGCCCTCTGCCAGGCTGTGATAAAGTTGGCGAAAGCCTCTTTTATCCATGCAAGGCTTGGGGAAAAGCTTTTCCACACCGCAGGAAGCTCCATCACATTGGTGGCCGCATACTCCTCATCCGGCTTAAAGGCTGTGATGACGCAGCTTACTACCGGAACCAGCGCGATAAAGGCGGCAAGGAGCAGGCTGGCATAAATCAATATTTTTGCAGCAGCTTTTTTCACAAACAGGAATGCCTTCATGGTCTTAACTCTCCTTTCCCCGTCTTATGCCGCCTTGCATAGCGGGCAAGGCTTCTCTCCCTTCTTGCCCTGGCGCCCTTATCCTCATCCTCTGCGCTTCTGAACACATATTTAAAGAACAGCTTCTGCAGAAGGGTTGCAAGCAGTATCATGCCAAGCAGCACCACAGCCATGGCGCTTGCCAGACCTACCTTCTGGGTCACATGAGCCAGCTCATCCATCAGCACAAAGTAGGTGGCTGTCCCGTTGGCGCCGCTGGTGATCACGTAGGCCGGTTCAAAAGCGCTTAAGGAGCCGGTAATGGACAGGATCAGATTCAGCATGACAATGGTTCTGATATTGGGAAGAATAATATGGATAAACTGCTGGAACCGGTTTGCACCGTCCAGCCTTGACGCCTCATAAAGCTCGCCGTCCACAGACATGATGGCTCCGATAAAAAGCACCATGTTCTGTCCCATATAGCGCCACACACTGGTGGCCACAAGGG
>NZ_CEWDFQ010000286.1:0-4024 GCF_982438285.1 Acetatifactor sp.
GTATTGGAATCAAAGGCCACCACATGAATGGCACCCTTTACCTCCAGATCGCGGATGGCCCACCCCACGCCCAGGCTGGTCCACTCGTTAAAGGTGACAATCACATTGATCTGAGGATTTTCCTTGATCAGCTCTCTGGTTCCTTCCCTGGCGTCCTCCGTGGTGGATACCACGTTTATGGTAGTGATCTCCCTCACCCGCGGGTTTTCTTCCATAATTTCCCGGAATCCCTGCTCCCTCTGCTGCCCGTTGGCAGAATTTACATCATAGTTTACGATGCCTACATAAAGCTCCTCTTTGTCAGTATACAAGGCCGCCTGGGCCGCCTGTCTGCCCGCCTCCACATTATCTGTCCCGATCCGGCAGCTCACCTGATCGCTGTTTACGTCGCTGTCTATCACCACAATTTTAATTCCTCTCTGGGCGGCCTCATTGATCACCTGGGAATTGGCATTATAATCCACAGCGGAAAAAACAATCACCTCTGCCCCGTTGTCCATGGCTTCCCGGACCAACTGATTCTGCCGCTCATAGTCCTCCTCCCTTTCCGGCCCGGTAAGGGTAAGGCTCAGATTATATTCCGTAGCCGCCGCAGCCGCCCCCGCATATACCGTTTTCCAAAAGGTGCTGGAGGTAGACTTGGTGATCACCGCCACATAAGATTTGCGGTTTTCCCCTCCCGAGGTGCAGCCGCAGACAAAAAAGACAAGCGCAGCCGCCGCAAGCAGGCAAATCCCTCTTCTTCCCTTCCTCATCGACTTTCTCCCTTCTTTGCAGGATCAGAGCCCTTCAGGGACCCGGTATAGGTTTCCACGTCCTCTCTTTCCAGCTTCGGCATCCGGATCATTACCGTGGTTCCTTCATCCAGTTCGCTTTCTATCTGTACCCCATAGCTCTCCCCAAAGTATATCTGAATCCTGTCATTGACGTTCTTAATGCCGATACCAGCGCTCTCCCCGGGCTCCTTCTGCAGGATGCTGCGGCACTGCTCCTTCGTCATTCCCACACCGTTGTCCTCCACCTCAAAAACCATATCCCCTCCATCCGTATAGGCCCGCACAACAATCTGCCCTTCATCCACCATCCGGTTAAGACCATGGTAAATAGCGTTTTCAATGATGGGCTGTAGGGTGATTTTATTGCAGTAATAGGAAAGACATCCTTCTTCCACCTGAAATTCATAATTGAATTGATTTTTATATCTGAATTTTTGTATTTTCAGGTAGCTTCTTGCATGTTCCAGCTCCTTCTCCACCGTAATCAGCTCATGGCCTTTGCTGATGCTGATCCGAAACAGCTTCGCCAGGGCGTTTACCATTTCCACCGCGTCCCTGCTTCTCTCCTCCTCGCACAGCCAGCCGATGGAATCCAGCGTATTGTAGAGAAAGTGGGGATTGATCTGAGCCTGCAGCGCCTTAAGCTCCGTCTTTCTCAGCGTGATCTCCTCTTGTCTGACCTGATTCATCAGGCTCTGGATTCGTTTCACCATATGTCCAAAGGACTGGGACAGAAATTGTATTTCCCCGATGCCGCCCATGGGGCTGTAGGAATAGCCTGCGGCGTTTTTTTCAAATTCCCCCATGTCGTTCACCAGCCTTTGAATGGGCTTGGAAACCACACAGGACATAATATAGCTGCTGACGAAGGTGACAAAGAAAATAATCACCAGTATCACAATGACAATTCCAAAAACCTCAGTCTCCTTAGCAGTAACCAGCTCACTGATGTAGCTGACTCCCACCACCCGCCATCCGTAATTATCCAGAGTTTTTACGGCATAAATCACCTGCTGTTCCTGATAGGAGCCGTCCTCTCTTCCCATCACATCTGCAGTGGGCTCACTTTTCAGCCCGGAATAGATCAGCTGCTGCTGGGGATGATAGATAATCTCCCCGTCCATATCCGTAATAAAGCAGTAGCCGTGCCGCCCTATTCCTACGTCGTCCACATAATCTGATATTTTGGAAAAGCGGATGTCGATGACCACTCTGTTCTTTTTCCCGTTTTCCCCCTCTATTTCCTGCAGCACAGAAACCACCCAGGGATATTCGTTCACCAGCATGGACTCCACATGGGGCTTGGAAATATAGATGGCTCCCTGTTCATATTCCGGTGCCTCCACATAGGATAAATTTTTCAAATAATTCTCCTTGAAATCATACCTTCCCGTATATGCGCTTAAAAGCTCTGCATTTTCATCATACACATAGATAGCCACCAGATCGGAGCGCACGTTTGTAAGGGTTTTTAAGGTATCCTCTCTCTCCTCCTTTTCCATCCGGTAGCTTTCCTCAATCAGCGTCATGATCTCCTTCATGTCCTCTATGTAATTTCCCACCGTGTTTGACACCTGCACCACCGTCTGCTCACTGCTGGTGGCGGCATTCTCTTCCATGCTGTTTACATATACGGACATGAACACAAACGCTGTGGACAAAATGATGATAGTCACCAGCGACACCACCAGCATGGTGATAATATGGGAAAGAGACAACTTGCTTTTCTTCATAGCCCCTCCTGCTGTTCTCCTATCTGCTGCCGCATGGCGTTTGGAGATATCCCGCAGTACTTCTTAAAGCAGTAGCTGAAATAATGCTGATCGTTATAGCCGCACTTTTCCGCAATTTCCCTGACCTTCATAGAAGTGCCCGTAACCAGCTCCCTGGCCCGCTCCATGCGTTTTCGAGTCAGCAGGTCCACAAAGCTCATTCCCGCCTCCTTTTTGATCAGGGCGCTTAAATAATTGGGGCTCACATTGATTTTTCCGCTGACACCCACCAGAGACAGGGCCGGATCAGCGTACTCCTTTTCAATCAGGTACATAGCCTGCTCGCACATGATCTGGCTGCTTTTTTTCTTCCCGGCATTTACCAGCTCCCTGGCCTCCAGACAGACAGATATGAGCTGTTCCTTCATCTCTCCGTAGGAGCCTTCCACAAAGGTAAGCCTTTTCATCAAAGTAATCTCATCCGTCACCGCACAGACAATGCGAAAAATAGAGGAAAACATCTGCATCATGAGAAATTTCAGCTTGATCTGCACATTTTCCCCTCTCATGCCCTCAAACAATTCCTCCAGGTACTGCTGCAGCTCCTCCCTGGAGCCTCCCCGTATGAGATTTTCCAGCTCTGTTACCACGTCCTGCATTGTGGACAGATCAAGAGAAGTCACCCGCTCCTCGTCCGCTATGTAATGGATACTGCTCTTTTCTTTGGTATTGCTGTAGCCAAGGGCATTCATGGCTTCATTGTATGCCTCATGGCAGCCAGTAAAATGCTCCTGTATCCGGCTGACTCCGATGTGACAGTGCAGCCCCAGAATACGCTCCGTGCTCTGTACAATATCCCCCACCATAATGTGAAGATACTTTTCAAAGGCTCCTTTTGTGGCTAAGAGCAGGGAAATTACCCGTCCTTCCATGTAAAAGCTGTAAAAGCCTGCATATTTCTTCAAAATCAGGTCTACAGAATGCACCAGCTCTGGCGCCGTCCGGTTTACACCCTCCCGATCCTGCACCATGGTGGCAAGCACCACATACTGCAGGGCATTGCTTTTACTGCGCACAAGTCCGCAGGCCACAGCCTGTTCTAAAAGCTGTTCCTCCCTGTGGGGATGGTCCAGCTTCCCATAGCTGTCCAGTAAAAGAGGCAGCACAAACTCATGAATATAGGTTTTTTCCTGCTTTCTTAAGTCAAATTCTTCAAAAATGTGGTCTATCTTCTTCTTAATGTTCTTAAGCTCCTCTGTCAAATCCCGCATGGAAATGGGCTTTAACAGATAGCTGATAATATTGTACTGTATGGCCTGCTGGGCATAGGAAAACTCGTCGAACCCGCTCAAAAATGCAATCTGCGTGGTAGGGCGGATTTCCCTTACCTGTCTTGCCAGCTCTATTCCAGAAACGAAGGGCATGCGGATATCCGTAAGAAGCAGGTCCGGCTCCTTTTTCTCCACCAGCTCCAGAGCCTCTATGCCGTTTTCCGCTTCCCCAATCACCTGAAAGCCTATACTCTCCCAATCCACC
>NZ_CEWDFQ010000287.1:0-4014 GCF_982438285.1 Acetatifactor sp.
GACAAAAAAGTGTTTACAAATTGAATCATTCCTAACCTCTCTTTCCTCTGCCGCCCGCTTTCCGGTTCCCTCTTCAGGCAAGCTCCCACACTCCGGTGGAAAGAAAGCGCTCCGCCTGCCGGGACGCCTTTTCTATGATTTCCTTCTCATAACCCATGATTTCCAAAAGCTTGATGGCGTTTCTGGTAGCTGCCTTTCCCTTCATCAGCCGATAGTTAAAAAATACATCCCCGTCCCTGATATCCTCCTCAAAATGATAATTGTCGAAGAAATCCCGCAAAAGATCGGTCATCTCAATATCATGCGTGGCGGCAAAGCACAAAATATTACTTCCCGTCAGGCTCTTTAAAATCTGGGTGGAGGCTGCAATCCGCTCCACAGTATTGGTGCCCCGAAGCACCTCGTCCACAAAGCACAATACCTTTCCCTCTGTCCTTTCGGCTGCATCTAAAATCCGTTTTAACGCCTTGATCTCCACAATATAATAGCTTTCGCCGCCCTTCATATCATCCCGCAGAGACATGGAGGAATAAATGTGAAAAAAGGGAGCGCTGTAGCTTGCTGCCAGACAGGTGTGAATGGTCTGGGCAAGAATGACATTTACCGCCACCGTCTTTAGAAACGTAGATTTACCCGAGGCATTGGAGCCGGTCAGCAAAACACCCCTTCCAGCGGAAATGCTGTTTTTCACTGGATCAGAAAGCATGGGATGCCAGGCCTTTTCAAGCACAAGCTCCTCCCCTTTTCCAAGCTTTGGCACACAATATTCTTCCCCCAGGGAAACCCTGAAGGCTCCGATAGCAATGGCTGTCTCCACATATCCTACACATGTAATCAAACCGTCCACATCCGCAAGATGCTTTGTCAGCTGTGAAAGCATCCTGTTAAATTTGATCAAATCCACATGAAATGTCATGCGGATATAGTCCATCACAATATCAAGGGGATTTCCAGTGGATGCGTTGCGGTTGCTTGAAAAGACCCAAAAGGAACCCCTTTTCATGCCGCTCAGACCGTTTTTACAGCGTTCCATTTCCTCCCATTCCCTCTTTAAGGGTGGAATTTCTATTTTCAGCAGACCGTCGCAGACAGTCAGCAGACGCATCACATAGGCAAAGCTGGTAATATAGGGATCAATCTCGTTTTTCTCCTTAAAATAAGAGATAATGTTAAAGAGAATCAACACTACAATCCCACAGATTCCAACGGTGTACCAAAAAGGAAGCATACAAAGAAAGGGCACAAACAAACCGTCCATCAGGTAATGTCTTGTGTTGCTTCTCTTTCCCAGATAATTCAGATTATCCAGATAGTCATAAATGGAAAACTTGCCTGTATGTCCCAGCTTCCGCATCAAAAGCTGCACCCCTACTCTTTCGTCGGGATGTCCCAGAAAATACTCCGTCACCTCCTCCAGATGAGAAAGCTCCTCCACAGACTGCCCCGGCGTGCGCAGTGTGTAATACAGGTATTCTTCCCCGGAAGCGGAAAAGGTATAATTCAGCCGTTTGAAAATATCATCCATATTCAGGTCATTCCAGGTGATATCATCTATCTGCCCTTCTTTTCCGTGCTTGTGAAAAAAGCTTCCCATGCGCGCATAGCGTTCCAGAGCATATTCCTTTTGGGGCAGCGTTCCAAAATCCTCGTATAGAGATTGAATAAATCTCTGCTTCTGCTTTTTGGCCAAAATCCCTTCCCGGATAAAGACAGCCAGCAAAAATAAACCGACTGCCAAGAAAAACAAAAATAATTCCATTTTAAATTTAAACTTCTTCCTTCTCTTTTTCCCAGCGCCGCATCCCCTACTGGGAAAGCAGGCGCTTTACAATCTCATTGCAGTTTTGATAAATTCTCTCGGGACTTTCTCCCACATTGAATTCACCCTTATAATATAAAATTTTCCCGTTGATCATCGTCATGCACACATTGGACTTGCTTCCGCTGTACACCAGATTTTTGGGAATGTTATGCAGCGGCTGCATATTGGGCTGGTTTAAATCAATCATAATCAAATCCGCATATTTCCCTTTAGCCAGCACGTCAGAGCGGTTTAAACGCATGGCCTTGGCTCCGTTTACTGTGGCCATACGCAGCACATCCATAGCGTCCAGGCTGGAGGCGTCATTTTCCCGAACCTTGCTCAGCCCTGACACCAGAAACATTTCCCGGAACATGTCCAGGCAGTTATTGCTTGCAGGCCCATCCGTACCGATGGCCACCGGAATTTTTCTCTTCTGAAACTGTGCTATGGGTGCAATGCCGCTGGCAAGCTTTAAATTGGAAGCCGGGTTTGTGATGACATATAATCTGCGTCTGCGGAATACGTCCATATCCTCCTGTGTCATATGCACACAGTGATAGCACCCGCCGCCATACTCAAACATCCCAAGGGAATCCAAAAACACAGCCGGTGTGATACCGTACCTCTCCTTGCACTGCTCCACCTCGGTCTGTGTCTCCGCCAGATGGGTGTAGATAGGCGCATGATACTTGTGCGCCAGCTGGCAGATATCCCATAAAAGCTCCTTGGAGCAGGTGTATTCCGCATGAAATCCCAGCTGATAGCTGATCAGGGAATTTTTCCGGTTCCATTTCAGATATTCTGCCTCCACCTGTTCTAAGGAAGAGCTGAAATCATTCAGGCCGCTTACCAGCACACACCGCATGCCGGTGTCCAGACATGCCTCTGCAGCCGTGTCCGGCGTCAAATACATATCAAAAATAGAAGTAATGCCGGAGGTCACATACTCTAACACCGCCAGCTTGGTGAGATGGTAGATATCCTCGCCGCTCAGCTTGGCCTCCATGGGAAAAACCTTCTCATTCAGCCATTTCTGCAAGGGTACATCATCCGCAAAGGACCGCAGAAAGGTCATTCCGGAATGAGTATGCGCATTCTTAAAGCCCGGCATCAAAAGATTCCCCTTGCAGTCGATCTCAATATCCCAGACGATCCTGGGAATATCCCGGTTCCATTCGCTTTCTAACTCCGCTTCCTCCGCCACATAGACAATTCTCTCATTTTTTACCCAGATTTCCCCGTCAAAAACTGGTCTGTCCTTTTCCATGGTAAGAATCTTTGCATTGTATAAACGTATATTCATATGATTGAGCTCCCTCCAAAGCCATAAGGCAGCAATTCCCCCAGGGAATAGCTTTTGTAATCATCCTCACTTTTCGCCACAAAAATCAGAAAGTCCTCATCTGCAAACTCTTTCATGACCTGTCTGCAGATGCCGCAGGGAAAGGCATATTCCCTGGGAGCTTCCCCCTCCATGCCGCCGGCCACCGCAATGGCCAAAAACCTGCGCTCCCCTTCATTCACCGCCCGAAAGATGGCGTTTCGCTCCGCACAGCAGCAGGCGCCGTAGGAGGCGTTTTCCACATTTCCACCCTGGTATATCCTCCCCTCCCAGGTCAAAAGGGCCGCTCCCACCTGATAATGAGAGTAAGGGGCGTAAGAGCGCTTCCTTGCCCCGAGGGCTTTCCTTACCAGCTTTTTTTCCAAAGCCTTTTCCATCCTTTTTCCATCCTGTCCCATATGTGTCCTGCCTTAACACAGCTTTCATTCCCCACAGGGTTTACAGCCTTTCCACAAATTTTGTCAGCAGCTGTTTAAAACGAGGCGCCGCCATGTCTGCAGCCTCCTGCACCTCCTCATGGGTAAGGGGCTGGTCCGTCATGCCTGCCGCCAGATTGCTGATACAGGAAATTCCGCAGATACGCATTCCCATGTGATTGGCGGCAATGGCCTCCACCACCGTGCTCATCCCCACTGCGTCGCAGCCAAGCTGACGCAGCATGCGGATTTCCGCCGGGGATTCAAAGGAGGGCCCCGTCAGCTGGGCATACACTCCCTCCTGGAGCGGAATATCATTTTCCATAGCAGTCTCCCGAAGCAGCTCGCATAGACTCTCGTCATAAACACTGCTCATATCCGGAAACCGCGTTCCCAGCTCATCTATATTTGGCCCAATCAAAGGATTGGGAGCAAACAGGGAAATGTGGTCC
>NZ_CEWDFQ010000288.1:0-4013 GCF_982438285.1 Acetatifactor sp.
GTTCGTTTACTCTGTAAAAGATAATGCTTTTATGTAAAATATGTAAAGAGAGAGGATAAAGTATGAGCTTTTTTGATTTTCTTACGATGGTGGGGGGACTGGCGCTCTTCCTGTATGGGATGAATTTGCTGGGCGAGGGACTTTCAAAGGCGTCCGGCGGCAGGCTGGAGCGCATTTTGGAGAAGCTGACCAGCAATCCTATAAAGGCGGTTCTTGTAGGTGCGGGCGTTACAGCTGTGATCCAGTCCTCTTCCGCCACCACAGTTATGGTGGTGGGTTTTGTAAATTCCGGCATTATGAAGCTGGAACAGGCGGTAGGCATCATCATGGGAGCCAATGTGGGCACCACCGTCACCTCCTGGATTCTTGGTCTGACGGGGATTGACAGCTCTTCCTTTTTGATTCAGATGCTCAAGCCCTCCTCCTTTTCTCCCATTCTGGCGATTGCAGGCGTAGCCATCCTGATGTTTTCCCACAAAGAGAAAGCTAAAAATATTGCCACCATACTGGTGGGCTTTGCCGTGCTGATGTTTGGAATGGATACCATGAGCGGGGCTGTGGAACCCTTGGCTGATGTACCGGAATTTACCAGTATTCTTACCAGATTTTCCAATCCGGTTCTGGGAATGCTGGCAGGCCTTGTACTGACGGCTGTGATCCAGTCTTCCTCTGCTTCTGTAGGGATTCTCCAGGCATTGTGCATGACGGGAGCCGTAAGCTATGGCACGGCAATTCCCATTATCATGGGACAAAACATCGGCACCTGCGTGACAGCCATGATATCAAGCATCGGAGCAGCCAAAAATGCAAAGAGGGCGGCCTTGGTGCATTTGTATTTTAATGTGATCGGCACGATTGTGTTTATGATCCTGTTTTATTCTGTGAATGCTGTATCTCCTTTTGCCTTTTTGGCAGATGCAGCCACGCCCTTTGGCATTGCCGCCGTTCACAGCTTATTTAATATTGCGGCCACCATCTGTCTGCTTCCCTTCTCTAAGGGACTGGTCAAGCTTGCCTGCCTGACCATAAGGGACGAGGACAGGCATCGGGAGACCAGTCCGGAGGAAAGAATTTTGAATCTTTTGGACGCCCGCTTTTTGGAGACGCCTTCCTATGCGGTGGAGCAAAGCCATAATGTGGCGGTCACCATGGGAGAGATGGCAGAGGAAGCTATGAATCTTTCCATGGGCCTTTTACAGAATTATGATGAAGAGAAGGCGGACAGGGTACTGAAGCTTGAGAGCGATGTGGATCGGTTTGAGGATGAGCTTGGAAGCTATCTGGTGAAGCTAAGCTCCAGGAATCTGTCGGAAAAGGACAGCCATACCTTGTCCAATATCCTGCATTGTATCGGGGATTTTGAACGAATCTCCGATCATGCCCGCAACATCAAGGAGGCTGCGCAGGAGATGTATCAAAAGAAGCTTGCGTTTTCGGAAAAGGCCCAGAAGGAGCTGGAGGTCTTTGAGCGGGCAATACACGACATTTTAAAGATTACCATGCTCAGCTTTACGGAGGATGATCTGAGCCTGGCAAAACAGGTGGAGCCTTTGGAGGAGGTGATCGATGGATTAAATCTTGAGATCAAGCAAAGGCACGTAAAACGCCTTCGGAAGGGAAAGTGCACCATTGAGCTCGGCTTTGTGCTGTCAGACATCACAACCAATTTTGAACGGGTGTCCGACCACTGCTCCAATATCGCCGTCTGCCTTTTGCAGGTGAATGAGGATGAATTTGACATTCATGCTTATCTGGACGAGCTTAAAAAGGAGGATAACATGGACTTTGCCGGCAAGGTGATGGCGTACAGAGAGCGGTATCAGCTCCCCTAAGCAGAATGATAAGCAATAGGCGTTTGCGAAACTCACTGACAAAGTCACGAACCTGGTCATAATAACCAAAAACGGGTTCCGAAGCAGTGGCTAGTCACCCTTATTTTGGTTATTACGCCCAGCTTCTGATACCAGGGAGCGAGTTTCGCAATTACCTAATGATAAGAAAGGATATAGGTATGGCACTGATATATGTAGTGGAGGATGACAAAAGCATACAGGAGATCGAAACCTTTGCCCTGACCAACGTAGGGTACCGGGTGGAGGGGTTTTTGTGCGCTGCAGATTTTTATGAGGCTCTTGACAGGGAACTGCCGGACTTGGTTTTGCTGGACGTGATGCTCCCCGATGAGGACGGGCTGAGCATTGTAAAGAAGCTGCGTCTGCGCAAGGATACGGTGACAACTCCCATAATCATGGTGACGGCCAAGACCACGGAGATCGACAAGGTAAAGGGACTTGACATCGGGGCCGACGATTATATGACGAAGCCCTTTGGGGTGATGGAGCTGATTTCCCGGGTGAAGGCCATGCTCAGAAGGAGTGCAAAGCCGGAGGAGAAGGAAAAAATTCTTCGTCTTGGAAACATTGTGCTGGACCGGGAAAAGCATGCGGTTTTTGTAAATGACGCTCCCTGTGAGCTGACCTATAAGGAGTACGAGCTTTTGAAGCTTTTAATGACCAACGCTGGAATTGTTACTACCAGAGAGGTGATTCTGGACCGCATTTGGGGCATTGACTTTGAGGGGGAGTCCAGAACTCTGGATATGCACATTAAAACGCTGCGCCAGAAGCTGAAAGAGGAAGGCAGTCTTATCAAGACGGTGCGCAATGTGGGGTATATCATGAATGGGGATAAGGTGTAGGATAAGGCGGACATGAAGAAAAAAATCAATAGAAAATTGGTGCTGATTGCCACATTGGCTATTTTTTTTACCATGCTGCTGATCACGGTAGTCTATTATGATTTGTTCAGACGTCAGGTATTTGAGGATTTGAGAGCTTATACCATGATTTTGACGGAGTATGAGGACATGTCCCAAATCCGGGAGGTAAGCGATAAGCTGGAAGAGTATGAAATGCGCGTCACTTTGGTGGGAGGGGATGGGCAGGTGCTCTTTGACAGCGAGGCGGACAGTGCAAGCATGGAAAACCACGGCGAGAGACCGGAAATTGTGGAGGCCATGGAAACAGGAGAGGGCCAGGCGGTGAGAAATTCTGAAACTCTGTCTGAGAATACCTTTTATTATGCAGTGCGTCTGGAGAATGGCAGTGTGCTTCGTATTGCAAAGGACGCAGGAAGCATATACAGCATTTTCGGAAGGGCGCTTCCCAGCCTGCTCATGGTTCTTCTGGCGCTGATTATCCTGTGTATGGTTTTGGCGCATTATCTTACATCAAAATTGATTGCTCCCATAGAGCGGCTGGCGGAGAATCTGGATGAAAGCAATGACGGGACGGATTATGAGGAGCTGACGCCCTTTATCAGCATGATCAAGGAGCAGCATGAGGATATCATGAAAAATGCAAGGATGCGTCAGGAGTTTACCGCCAATGTGTCCCATGAGCTGAAAACCCCTTTGACCTCCATCTCCGGATATGCGGAGCTGATTGAGACCGGCATGGCGTCGGAGGAGGATATGGTGCGTTTTGCCCACGGAATCCACAGCAGTGCAAACCGTCTGCTGACGCTGATCAATGATATTATCCGGCTGTCGGAGCTGGACGGCACAGAGGAAGAGGTTTCCTTTGAACGCCTGAACCTTTATCAGCTTGCGGACACCTGTGTGGAAATGCTTGCCTTGAATGCGGAAAAGCATAGGGTGACCATACGGCTGAGCGGCACGGAGTGCTATATTACCGGAAATAAGCAGATGATAGAAGAGCTTTTGTACAACTTATGCGATAATGCCATCCGCTATAACAATGAAGGGGGCAGCGTTTCGGTGGAGGTTTACCCAAAACACGGACAAACTGTGCTGACAGTGAGGGATACGGGAATCGGCATTCCCAAGGAGCATCAGGAGAGGATTTTTGAGCGCTTCTACAGAGTGGATAAAAGCAGATCTAAGTCCACGGGCGGCACCGGGCTGGGGCTTGCCATTGTAAAACATATTATTGCCAAGCATAATGCAAAGATGGAGCTTACAAGCGAGGTGGGAAAGGGAACGACGATCACGG
>NZ_CEWDFQ010000289.1:0-3996 GCF_982438285.1 Acetatifactor sp.
CATCAGTTCTCGGGCGGCAGCGCAGACGAATAGGGAGTCCATGGTGCATGACATGGTGGGAAAAGACATGAGCAAAGAGTACCCGCCTGTCGGGCAGTACGTAAAAGACGAGGTGATATTGGAACTCCAGGACGTTTCTCTGCATGATACGCTGAAAAATATCAATCTGAATATCCGCAAAGGCGAGGTTGTTGCTCTGGCTGGCTTGGTGGGAGCGGGACAGCGTGAGATTGCCAATGTAATTTTTGGAATTGATAAGCCTACTTCAGGAAAAGTTATTTACAAAGGAAAAACGGTCAAGCCAACTCCGCAGAAGTCCGTGGAAAACGGTGTGGCATTTTTGACGGAGAGCCGAAAAAAAGACGGACTGTTTTTAGAACACAGCATCCTGTTTAACACGACGATTTCAAATCTTCAGGAGATGAGGTCGGGCCCGTTTATCAATGCCAGACGCGAACGGCAGAAGGCAAAGGAAATCGTAGAAAGTATTTCCTTGAAATACGATGGCCTGGATATCCAACCTGTTCAAATATAACATAAGCCAACGGGAAAACATGATCCCGCTCCGCTTGGAATTGGATAACCTGGTTTATTATATGAAGATCCAGAAATACCGATATCTCGATAAGATTGATCTTACCATGGATATTGAACATGATGACAATATTCTCAGCACAAAAATCCCGAAGCTGACATTGCAGCCGATCATAGAGAATGCTATTTATCACGGCTTGGAACCGAAGCTTGGAAAGGGAACTATAAAAATTCGCGTATGCAGAACTGGAGATGTTCTTTGCATTACCATTTTGGACGACGGCGTAGGAATGGACGAAGAAACGCTGATTCAGACCAAAAAGCACCTTTGCGGGCAAGCTCCGGAGCCAATTTATGCAAAGGGCCCTTCTCACGGCATTGCGCTCTACAACGCGAATCGGCGAATTCAGCAATGTTTTGGATGCAATTACGGAATCAGCATATACAGCACAAAGATGGTAGGCACACGGGTGGAACTTACTTTTCCTTACAGAAAGGAATTGGACGGCAATGAATCAGCCCTTGCTTAAATGCGAGAAAATCGGCTTTCGTTCGATGTTTGACGTCAACTTTTCGCTGTTTGAAAGTGACTTGCTGATGATCATAGGCTTGAGAGGCAGTTATCTCCATGAACTGTTCAATATTTTGAGCGGGAATGAGCAGAAATATTGTGGAAGGCTCTGCCTGGATGGAAATCCTGTCACCTTTATATCTCCAACAGACGCAAACAATCACGGGATCTATGTGATTCAAAATTCCTCTGCCATAATAGAAAATTTTAAGCTGAGTGAGAATATTTTTCTGGCCCCGCATCCTGTGAAAGCCCCTTTTTTTCTGTGCAGAACCAACCTTGATTCGGCGGCTGACGAGCTCCTCCAATGTATGGAACTTCCGCTGCAGGGCAATATGTATGGCGGAGCATGCGATACTTTTGAACGCCATGCTGTTATGGCGGCCCGGGCTGTTGCACATGGTGCGAAGATAATAATATTCGAAAATACAATGGACAATTATACGGACGTCCAAATTAGAAGATTCAAAGGACTGCTGAAAATTCTACAGGAAAAGGGCATCGGAGTTGTCGTGTTTTCCGGTGTAATTACAAGTATATTTGAACAAGCGAATCAGATTCTGGTTTTGCGGGATGCGACGGTGGCTCATGTGTTTGAAAAAGGAGAGGTAAACAAATCCCTGCTTTTTCAGGCGTTGACCCAGGGACAGTATCCTTCTGCGACATATAAGGATAGCGAAGCAGAGCAGCCCCCCGTATTGATTCAGCTGCGCGGCTTTCGCCCCGGCGGATATATGGGAGCTTCTCTGAACCTGTCCGTGCCCCGGTCGGATATTGTGAGTTTAATTGCAGATGATGTCACAAATTCCAGTTTGATTCTGGAAAGCATTTTTGGCTTGAATCCATTCAAGGGTGAGATGATACTGAATGCATCTCCTTGCCGATTTATTTCCTGCAGCGACGCTATCGCTGCAGGGATCGGGATGGTTTACGGGGAACCTGATAAAAATCTTTTCACAAATTTTAAAGCAGAGGAAAACGTCTCCTTAATGCTGGGCAAACATACAGACCATGTCGGTGGCTTTACAAACAGAAGCATAAACCAATATCTGGCATCAAAAGCTGCCGAAAAATATGGAATAAGCCAGGATGTTCTTGACATTGCAGATGTTGAAGAACTGTCAAATATTCAAAAAATCAGTTTGGCGCTTTTGCGATGGCTAGTATTGAAGCCGAAGTTGCTTTTGATGATACACCCTTACTGCAGTTTGGATGAAGTGGAACGTTTGGAGCTAAACAAGCTCCTTCTGCAAATTGCGTCAAGCGGGATCAGTATTTTGCTTCTATCTCCATTTGTGTCCGATATTATTCAGGTGAGCAGCCGAACGATTGAAATTTGAAAATTAAGGACGGAGAAATCTGCTTCTCCGCCCTTGATTTTGTCTGAATACAGACGTTTTTTAACGGTTCTTATCATTGCAAATCCATCGCGGGGGGGATATAATACCCACAGTGCCGGGGCAGCCATTTTCGTGCGCACCCTTGGCTGACCTGCGCTTCGGCGCGCTTTCGGAGGTGCTTATGTCCCGCCGCCGCGTCCATCTCAACGCCGTTCAAACGCTGACCATCGGCTTCGCCTGTCTGATTCTGGCGGGGGCGGTGCTGCTGATGCTGCCTGTTTCCTCCCGATCGGGAGAGTCGATTCCCTTTCTGAACGCCCTGTTTACCTCCGCTTCCGCCTCCTGCGTGACGGGACTGGTGCTGTACGACACATGGACCCAGTTCTCCCTCTTTGGCCAGGCGGTGATCCTGCTGCTGATCCAGATCGGCGGTCTGGGTTTTATGACCATTTCCATTCTGGTGGCGATCCTGCTGCACCGGCGCATCGGTCTGCACCAGCGCTCGGTATTGATGGACACCGTGGGCGCGCTCCAGGTAGGCGGCGTGGTGCGGCTGACCCGGCGGGCTCTGACTGTAACGGCCGCCTGCGAGGGTACCGGAGCGGTGCTGCTGGCTTTCTGGTTCTGCCCGCGGTTTGGCCTGGGCCGGGGCCTTTGGATGGCGGTATTCCATGCGGTATCTGCTTTCTGCAATGCGGGGTTTGATCTGCTGGGCACCGGGGCTTCCCTGACTACCGAGGCGGGAGAGCCGCTGCTGAATGTGGTGATCATGGCCTTGATCGTGGCCGGAGGCTTGGGATTTCTGGTGTGGGACGACGTGCTGGTCCATCGGCTGAACGTCCGCCGTTACCGGCTCCACAGCAAACTGGTGCTGACGGGTACAGCCGTGCTGCTGGTATCCGGAACGGCGCTGTTCTATGTAATCGAAGGCGATCACGCTTTCGCCGGCGTCCCCGCTGGGCAGCGGCTTTTAATGGCGGCGTTTCAGTCGGTGACCTGCCGTACCGCCGGGTTCAACACCGCGGATCTGATGGCCCTGAGCCAGGCCGGCGTGCTGGTCAGCATGGCGCTGATGTTCATTGGAGCCGGATCCGGCTCCACCGGCGGCGGTATCAAGGTCAATACTTTCGCAGTATTGCTGCTGGGCATCCGGGCCAGAATGCTGCGTAAGGACGACGTCAACGTTTTCCGCCGCCGTCTGGACGAGGACACCATTCAGCAGGCCTTTTCCTCTGTCAGCATTTTTGCTCTGACATGCCTGGCCGGATGTCTGGTGCTCTGCCTGGAGGGGGTTCGGGTGGACGATGCGCTGTTTGAGGCTGTCTCCGCTATCGGCACCGTAGGTCTGACCCATGGAGTGACGCCCACCTTGAAAACCGCCTCCAAGGTGGCCATCACACTGCTGATGTTTGCCGGGCGGGTGGGGAGTTTGTCTGTGGCCATGGCTATGACCCGTGACCGGCCTCACCCCAAGGTCCGCAGCGTGCCGGAGAAGATCTTGATCGGATAAGAGGGAGGAATACGTTATGAAATCCTTTTTGGTGATCGGCC
>NZ_CEWDFQ010000290.1:0-3986 GCF_982438285.1 Acetatifactor sp.
ATATGTCTCGGCCAGCTGCGCCTCAGCCTCCCTGAGAGCCTCCACCAGCTCCTCCATGGGCGCCGTGTCAATGGAAAATCCGCTTTTTAACAGCTTCACATTCACCTCCGCCGTCATGCGAAGGCGTATC
The DNA here is from genome assembly GCF_982438285.1 of Acetatifactor sp. Lineage (NCBI taxonomy): Bacteria > Bacillati > Bacillota > Clostridia > Lachnospirales > Lachnospiraceae > Acetatifactor > Acetatifactor sp. The sequence continues at coordinate 131 of NZ_CEWDFQ010000290.1, forward strand.
TCCTCCAGCTGTCTTCTGGCTGTGACGCTGTCGCCAAGCTGCTTCGGCGACAGATTTTCATAGTAGGACAAAACCTCCGCCGCCCTGTGATAAATATCCTCACTCCTGCCCAGATTTCCAAAAACAGGTTCTTCCCCCCTGGATACCGCTTCCGCTGCCGCTGCTGCAAAGGCCCCCTCTGTGACAGGCACAGGGACTGTCTCCAGCATTTTTACCCTCTGGAGATTTCCCGCCGTAAGAGGGAGCGATCTGTCCAAAAGCCACTCCGCCATTTCACGGCTGTGCTCATTCACGGAAAATCCGGCTTTCTCAATCCCCTTGTCCGCCTGGGCCTGCAGTTCCTCCATGTGGGGAGTCTGTGCGCTCTGGGCATAATAGCCCTTGATTTCTTCTGCGTAATATTTCGCTCCTATACTTTTAGGCCCTTGCTGCAGGGAGCCTTCCTTTCCCTTTGCGCCGCTGCTCTGTGCCAGATACACATTCCATATCTCCGGCTCCATAGCATTTTCCACCAGATAGCTCCGGGTGCCTGCATCCAGGTCCGTAAGGTTAGAGGCCATGTTCCACGCCTCTTTCACGCCTTCTATATTTTCAGCCGTCAGGGGCAGATCCGCCTCCCTGAAGCTGTGGGAAACGGCCCTTGCCAGTGTATCGCTGCCCAGCGCCGCCGCCAGCGTGTCCATGTCGATATCATCCGTATAGCCAATGATATTTTGTCCCGAGCGGGCCAGCTGCGCCTTGATCTTGTCCAAAATGGTCACTGCTTCCTCAGGGTCAAGGCTTTCAAAATGAAAGCCCTCCTCCTCCAGCCGGGCATAGTCCTCCCGAGACATGGTGTGTGACAAAAGGGTTCTATAGTCCTGCTGTACGGAAACATCCTTGGCCTGAGCCTCCTGTCTGAATTCTGACCAGGACTTTTTTCCCCCGCTTCCCAGAAGCCTGTTTTCTCCCGGCAGAAGAACAGCCCCATAGACACTGCCCGACTTTTTTGCCGGCTCTGCTGCATTTACTTGTGTCTGCTGCCTGACAGTCTGTTCTGCCTCAGCTGCTTGAAAGGTAATCTTCATATAGGTGCACTCCCCATTCTATGCTCAAAACATTGCATGTTTAAAACATTGCATATTAAAACATTATATGTTTAACAAAAAGGCAAGCGTTGCTTTACGCTTACCTTTTATTTCGGTGCATATAACCGGATTCTTAACCCCGGGGGTTTTTCTTTCCCCTCCCTCAGAATAGAAACACTGCCGCTCCATAAGGCGGAAGATCAAAGCTGATGGAATAATTTTGATAGTGAAAGGGCTTTTTCTGAGCCGTAATTTCTCTGGGAATTTCATTTCCCCATCCGCCGAACCGCTCCTCATCACTATTTAACAGCAGACGATACTTTTTCTTTTTGGGAACCCCAACCACGTAATTCTCACGCTTTACAGGGGTCATATTCAGCACAAACAGAAGATTCTGGGTGCCCGTAGAGGATCTTCTCACAAAGGCGTAGGTGCTCTGCTCTGCATCGTCGGCGTTCATCCACTCGAAGCCCGCCCAGCTGTTGTCTAGCTCATGGAGGGCTGGGTACTTCCGATACAGCAAAAGAAGCTCCTTCATAAAATCATGGACACCTTTATTGTATTTTTCTCCCAGAAGGAACCAGTCAAGCTCCCTCTCCTCGCTCCACTCTCTTTCCTGTCCGAAGTCCTGTCCCATAAACAACAGCTTTTTGCCGCTGTGGCCGAACATGTAGGCATACCCGACTCTGAGATTTGCGTATTTGTCCGCCGTATAGCCCGGCATTTTGTTTACCATGGAGCATTTTAAATGAACCACCTCATCGTGGGACAGCGGGAGGATATAATTTTCGCTCTCATTATAGCTCATGGCAAAGGTCAGGGCATGATGACAGCCCTTCCTGTAAATAGGATCCAGCTTCATATATTCACAGAAATCGTGCATCCATCCCATATTCCACTTAAAGGAAAAGCCAAGTCCCTCTCCTCCGATGTCGCCCGTCACATTAGGCCAGGCCGTAGACTCCTCGGCTATGGTAAGAAATCCCGGATAGGTTCCCCGGACCACTGAATTCAAATGTCTGAAAAATTCAATGGCTTCCAGGTTTTTATTGCCGCCATACTTATTAGGCACCCACTGCCCCTCCTGTTTGCCGTAATCCAGATACAGCATGGAGGCCACTGCGTCCACACGGATACCGTCCACATGAAACTCACGAAGCCAGAATAAAACGTTGGCAATCAGGAAATTTTTGACCTCCGGCTTCCCATAGTTGAAAATCTTGGTTCCCCAGTCAGGGTGCTCTCCCAGCCTGGGATCGGGATGCTCATAGATACACTGCCCGTCAAATTCAGCCAATCCGTGGGCGTCTTTTGCAAAATGGGCCGGCACCCAGTCAAGGATTACTCCCACTCCCGCTTTATGGAGCTCATTTACAAGATACATAAAGTCCTTGGGCGTCCCGTACCGGGAGGTGGGCGCATAGTAGCCTGTCACCTGATATCCCCAGGAACCGTCAAAGGGATGCTCCGCAATACCCATCAGCTCCACATGGGTATACTTCATCTCCTTCAGATATTCCACAATCCGCGTTGCAAACTCCCGGTAATTGTAAAAGCCCTCGGTTCCGTCGGGATGCTTCATAAAGGAACCGATATGACATTCATAAATGGCCATGGGCTCCTTGTTCATATCCTTTTCATCCCGCCTGCTCATCCACTTTTCATCCTTCCAGGCAAAGCCGGAAAGGTCCGTGATCACCGAAGCGGTGCCCGGACGGTATTCCGCCTGGTTTGCAAAGGGATCCGCCTTATACAGCTTCCTTCCATCTGCGGCTGTGATCAGAAACTTATACATTTCCCCTTCTGCCACACCGGGAATAAACAAAGCCCAGATGCCGCCGCCCCCCAGCTTTTCCATGGAATGGGCTTCCTCATCCCAGCCGTTAAAGGAACCGATCACATGAACCGCCTGGGCGTTTGGCGCCCACACTGCAAAATAAACGCCCTCCTGCCCATTCTCACAGGAAAGATGTGCCCCCAGCTTCTTGTAAATGTCATAATGAGTTCCCTGGGCAAACAAGTACTGATCTGCCTCGGAAATAAAAACTTCGCCCTCTGCTTTCGTCATTCCCCCACCTCCATCAAACAAAATCTTTTTCAGTCAAGATAATCATATCCTCGTCATCGTAGCGCCTTGCAAAAAGAATATCAAGAAAATGTCCTAAAGTTTTCCTGTTGGCATGACGAATGGCCTCATCCACAATGTCCTTGACCTCCATGGCCGTCACCACATGGTCTATGGTCTGCATATCCTCAATGCGTGTGTGCAGCGCAAGAATCCCCAGCTCATCAATGGAATATTCCATTTCCCGGGCGTACTTCCTTCCAAAGGCCACCAGCGTATCATTGCTCAGCGCTTCCACATCCATCCGGCAAGGGAAGCACTCGGCAAGCTCCTTATAGCCGCCTAAAAATTTATCCACCGCCTTTTTCGTGTCCTCCAAAACCACAATAATGCCTCTGGACTCCTTCTGCAGCGCCTTTTGCAGCGCCTTTGCGGTCTCCGCATCCATGCCCGCCGCCTTCTGGATGATCAGCGCGCCGTTCTTTAAGTGATCCAGCGTATCCTCTACGTCTTTTAGGTTCAGGGCCTGGCCGGATATCTTAGCCACCTTTCCGGAGAAATTGCTGTCCGTCATCTGTACTTCCCGGATCATATTCTTTGCCAGAGTCAGCGTGTCCATGCCCTCTTCCCCTGTAATAATCACATTGCCCGTATAGGGGGCCATACTGATGCCGTCAATGGCCTTCACCAGCTGTTCTCTTGCGGATTTGCTCTGGATAAAGGA
>NZ_CEWDFQ010000291.1:0-3979 GCF_982438285.1 Acetatifactor sp.
GATCAGGCTTGGAGAAGGTCTGACATTGATTCGAATTTTTCAGGCTTTTTTGATTACGGTAATAATGTATGGAACTTATCGTATTGCACGGGGAAAAAATAAAGATTCGGTTTTACTTGCACTTACAGCAGCATTGCTTTGGGGAACAATTGCCAGAGATATTATCAGAGGCGGAGTGTTCTGGTTTTCTGCGAGTACAACTTACACATGGCCAATCTGCTTTTTACTGATAGGAATTCTATTATTAAAGCAATAGCAGGTAGCGGTGCTGACCATAACTTTTGTTGTGTGTGAAGCAATATATACCCGTACTCATAAAAGAAAAATTGAGTGGATTACGATTGTCGGTGCAATTTTAGGCGGCTGTATTGAAATTTTAGCGCCGGGTAATTTTGTCCGCTCGGCCAGTGAGGATAATGCGGCATTTGAGGCATTGTCCTTTTTTCAGAAGATACAGAAAAATTTTTTCCCAATTGTGAATATCAATGTGGGACGAGTCAATTTAATTCTGATAACGCTTATCAGCTGTACAGTCTATGATCGGATTACTTCTTTGGAAACGGTGCAGGAAAAAGCAGCTGCTGGCGATAGGCCTGATAATAAACTGTGGCTATTTAGGACTGGCAGCCACCAATTATGTGTTTGGACTTTGGTACAATATTTTACCTTGGGCGACTCTTGTCTGGGTTATTAATGTAATTGCTTTTTTTGGTTTCCTTTGGAATTATCTGGCATAATAGCCTGGTGATATCTTTATGCTGCGCGGCGGTATTTTCACAGGTAATCCTGGTACTTTCTCCCAGTGTAAGCTCAAGATCGGCAATTATATTTCAATATTCCATGATGGTCATAATGCTGAGCGTTTTTGCACAGTTTTGTAAGGATATAGATTGGAGCTCTTTCAAAAAACGTGTATGTATTCCGGTTTATTTATTGTTTGCAATGGTAATGCTGGGAAACGGCATGATGATTGGTCTTGGATATTACCGAAATCATTCCATAAACGAAGTGAACGATGAAATTTTAAAGCGCGCAGAGGAAGATGCAAGGAATGGAAAAGAGATTACTATTGCCTGCCGCAGAGCGTAGAATTTGTGTATTTAGATGGGTGGAAGGCAGCAGAATATGCGGAGGAAATGGAAAAGAGATGAAGGACTGTCAGGAGCATTCTTCAGCGATACACAAATAATCAAGGAGAAAGGGTGAGAATTAAGTTGTAAACCTACAGCCCACATGGTATAATGGATGAGCCAACTTTTCATGAATGAGGGAAGGGCTGTGTCTTTGATGGATTAATCCAAGCAATGCAGGCGTAAAAAGAATCAATGATATTGATGCTGGAACCCTATTATTATGAGTACCTAAAAATGAAAGACGCAGCCTTTTAACGGCATAAAAGTATCAGATATAAAAAAGCGGGCAGTATATCGGGTTTGCCTGCTTTTTGAATTTTAAAAAGTAGAGAGGAAATTGGCAATGCCTAATCTATCACAGTTGAAACGGCAAAGAATACTCGCATTTTTAGAGAAAATCCGCAAGGAGCATCCAGACGATGAAGCTCGGATTGCAATCAACGAAATTGAAACTGAGCTGACAATCAAGAAATATGGTCTTGTCTGGGAAGAGCATGAGGAACAAGTGGATGTTGAAATGCAGACAAATATTCCTGTATTCACCGAAGCCGCGGACAAAGAGATTGTGAGCGATGAAAGCCTGCCTTATAACTTTCTGCTAGAGGGCGACAATCTGCACAGCCTGAAGCTTCTTGAAAAAACACACAGGGAAAGCTTTGATGTGATATACATAGATCCGCCTTACAACACAGGCTCTAAGGACTGGAAATATAATAATGACTATGTGGCTAAGGAAGATGGGTTTCGGCATAGCAAATGGATTAGTATGATGAATGCCCGGCTTTCCATTGCAAAGAAGCTGCTAAAGGATGACGGCGTTTTTATCTGTGCAATCGATGAAAATGAATTGGCAACAACGCTGCTTCTCCTAAACGAAATTTTTGGAGACGGCTATGCCATAGACTGCATTACCATTGTTCATAATCCCCGAGGAGTACAAGGTAATAATTTTTCTTATATACATGAGTATGCGATTTTCTGTTATAATAAATCCTACAAGGTGATTGGGAACAGAGAGCTTGCGCCGGAGGATATTGATTGGACGAATTTGCGGAATTGGGGCGGCGAATCCTCCAGAAATGATGCCAGGAACTGCTTTTATCCGATTTATGTAAAAAATGGAGAAATTGTAGGCTTTGGCGACGTTGTAGAAGACGAGGTGCACCCGAAGCAGAATGAATATGATGAAGAGACAAATACATACGCGGTATATCCCATAGATGTATCCGGCATAGAGAGAAAATGGAGATACGCCCGGCAGACGGTTGAAAGCATCAAACATTTGCTGAGAGCGAAGCTGACCAATGAGAGATATGAAATAGAAATCGGCAAGAACTTTGCATCTTATAAAACCGTTTGGACAGATAAAAAATTTGACGCAAATGAATATGGCACGCAATTAATTAACAGCATGGTGCCGTCAAATGATTTTGATTTTCCCAAGTCCCTGTACAATGTTTACGAGTGCTTATATGCGGTTGTAAAGGATCGGCCAAACGCCATGATATTAGACTATTTTGCAGGCAGCGGCACTACTGCCCACGCTGTTCTGCTGATGAATCAAAAATTAGGCGGGAACAGGAAATTTGTCCTTTGTACAAACAATGCCGTTGGGGAAAAGCGGGAACAGGAGTATAGGAAAACAGTGGGGGATATTGATGAAAAATCTGCAGCCTGGCGCGATTGGGAAGAGCGGTATGGCATTGCAAGCTCGGTGACGTATCCGCGGGTGAAAGCCGTAATCTCCGGCTATACGCACAGTAAGGATTACAAAACAACGCTGTTTGAGAAAAAGCTTTCTCTGGCAGACCTGAAAAACGCGTCCCGGCTTCTTGACAGGCTAGCAAAGATTACCGAGGATAACAAGGACAAATATCCAGAAATATCCACAATTCTTGAGGATGGCTTTGTGAGAGTCGTGGGAAGCACAAGGAAACGTCAGAGGATTGCCGGTATTCCTGCGAACCTCAAATACTATAAAACCGGTTTTATTCCCAAAAGTTCCGCAGACCCTGAATACAGCATCGAAAAAGCACTGCTTAAGCATGTAGCAGAAATGGTGCAGCTTGAATACGCTGTTAAGCTCGACGGCCAAAACTATATTCTCGTTCTGTCAGATGAAGAGGCTGACAACATTATTTCTGACAGGGAAAAGCTCAAAGGATGTAAGGCATTGTATATGTCTGCGTCTGTGCTTTTGACAAGGGAGCAGCAAAATACCCTTTCCCGTATGGGGATTCCTCTTTATGCTGTCCCGGATTATTATTTTGAAACTGAACTTTTGGAGGCGGGAGAAAGATGTAAATCTACCAAAAGGATTATTTGATTTTCAGGAAGAATGTTCACTTTACCTGATCGATACTGTATCCAGCAAAAGAAGCAGACAGACGATTACGGTAAAAGCGCCCACAGGTGCAGGAAAGACGATTATTCTAATCGACTTTATTGACAAATACTTAAACATTGTAAATCCCAATACTGCTTTTATCTGGCTGTGCCCTGGGAAGGGTGATCTGGAAGAACAGAGCCGCAGGAAGATGAAAAGCCTCCTGCCCGGCAAGACAACAAAAAATTTATTTGATGCTTTACTTTCTGGCTTTGAAGCAGGCAGCACGGCTTTTATAAATTGGGAGCTTGTTACCAAAAAGGGCAATAAAGCCATCAGTGACAACGAGAAGAAAAATCTGTATGACCGCATTTCAGAGGGGCATAGGAAGGGCATCCAATATATTATCATTATTGATGAAGAGCATTCTAACGATACCAAGAAGGCCAGCGACATCATCAATGCTTTTTCTGCAAAGAATATTATCCGTGTTTCTGCAACTGCCAAAAAGAATCCTTTG
>NZ_CEWDFQ010000292.1:0-3976 GCF_982438285.1 Acetatifactor sp.
GTTCTGGAGGCCCCCAAAGAGGCTCCATTGCCTTTTTATCTGGTTTCTCTTCTGGCGGCCTTATAGACTGGCCAAAGGGTATGGGCAGTGCAGTTTTGGGAAAGGAAAAGAATAAGCTATGTTTGGGAAAAATTTTGCATGGGGCGCTGCGGCCAGCGCCTATCAGGTGGAGGGAAGAGCCGAGGGAGACGGCTGCGGAAAGACGGTGTGGGATACCTTCTGTGAACAGAAAAGGGTCTATGAGGGACAGGACGCACAGACTGCCTGCGACCAGATTCACCGTTACAAAGAGGATTTTGCCCTGATGGGAACCCTGGGCATCCGCCATTATCGGTTTTCCTTAAATTGGGCCAGAATTCTTCCGGAGGGTGTGGGTAAAATCAATCCTGCAGGCATTGCCTTTTATCAGGACATGTTAAAGTCCCTTAAGGAGAATGGCATAACGCCGTATATTACGCTGTTTCATTGGGAATTTCCACAGGCGCTGCAGGATAGGGGCGGCTGGAAAAATCCAGAAAGCGTGGAATGGTTTGCAGAGTATGCAAGGGTGGCAGCAGAGCACTTCGGAGAGGACTGTGAATATTTTATCACCTTCAATGAGCCGGAGTGCTTTCTGGGACTGGGTTATCTGAGAGGAGAGCATGCTCCCGGACTTAAGCTGCCCTGTGAGGATGTGTTTGCCATGACCCATAATGTGTTAAAGGCTCACGGCGCTGCGGTAAAGGCCCTTCGGAAATATGCGGGGAGAGAGATCAAGGTGGGCTTTGCGCCTACCTGCGGCGTGGCAATGCCGGCCTCGGAGGAGGCCTTGGATGTGGAGGCTGCCAGAAGGCGCTATTTTTCCTTTCCCGCAGAGCTTGACAACTGGACCTGGAATGTTTCCTGGTTTACGGACCCTGTATGCCTGGGGCATTACCCGGAGGAAGGCCTTAAGCGCTTTGCCCATTATCTTCCTGAAATAACAAAGGAGGATATGGAGCTGATCTGCCAGCCCATTGACTTTTTGGGGCAGAATATCTACAACGGTTATGAGGTGTGCGCAGGGAGCCAGGGGGAGATACTGGATGTGCCCAGATATCCGGGCTTTCCAAAGACTGCCTCTCAGTGGCCGGTGACGCCCATGTGCCTTTACTGGGGCAGCCGCTTTTTGTATGAGCGCTATGGACTGCCCTTGTATATTACGGAAAACGGCATGTCCTGTCATGATATGATTGCACCGGACGGCAGAGTGCATGACCCGGACCGGATCACTTTCCTGGACGGATATCTGTCCTGTCTGAAACGGGCTGTGGAGGAAGGCGTGGACGTGCGGGGATATTTTCTCTGGAGCTTTCTGGACAATTTTGAGTGGGCTAAGGGCTACAGCGAACGGTTTGGAATTGTGTATGTGGATTATCCTACACAGAAGCGAATTGTGAAGGACTCTGCTTACTGGTATCGCAGGGTAATTGAAAGCAACGGAGAAATTCTTTCCGGAAACCATCCTCCCAGGGAAATGCTGGTACTGCAGCCAGTCTTGAAGGAATGTGTGTGGGGCGGAGACAGGCTGGTGAAGGAATTTGGATACGCTCAATGCCAAAAGACGGACGGCATCGGGGAATGCTGGGCGGTCAGCGCCCATAAAAACGGGGACTGCGTGATTGCGGAGGGCTCCTATCAGGGGAAAACCCTGTCCTGGCTTTATGAAAACCACAGAGAGCTTTTCGGCGGCCTTACGGCGCGGGAATTTCCGCTGTTAGTAAAGATAATCGACGCGAGAACGGATTTGAGCATTCAGGTGCACCCGGATGACGCGTATGCCATGGAGCATGAAAACGGTTCCTTCGGAAAGACGGAATGCTGGTATATTATGGACTGCCCTGAGGATGCCAGGCTGGTGATCGGACATCATGCCCGTACCAGAGAGGAGCTTAAGGAGCTGATAGACCAGGGCAGATATGAGGAGCTGATCCGCCTGGTGCCTGTAAAAAAAGGCGACTTTATTCAGATTACACCGGGCACGGTGCATGCCATTACAGGAGGCTTTCTGCTTTTGGAAACCCAGCAGAGCAGCGACATCACCTACCGGGTCTACGACTATGGACGGCTGGTGGACGGAAAGCCAAGACAGCTTCATATAAAGCAGAGCGAGGATGTGATCCGCGTGCCGGACTGCTCCGATGAGGAGGCTGTCCTGCACACTCAGGAAATGCCGGAAAATGAGATGGCGCTTTTAGTGGACTGTGATTACTACAGGGTGTGGAAGCTGTCTCTTTCGGGAGAGATGGAAATAGACCAGAAATATCCGTTTTTGATTCTCAGCGTATTAAGCGGAAACGGAGTGATCGAGGGAAGACCGGTGAAAAAGGGAGATCATCTGCTTTTGCCCGCAGGCTTCGGGGAGGTATCCCTCTTGGGGCGGATGGAACTGATACTTTCCACGGCAAAGGAGTCTGTGAAGGAGGAATGAGAGGATGCTGCCAAAGGACCCGGCAATGCTTTTGAGCTTTGTAAATATGAAGCTGAGAGATTATTATAAGGATGTGGACGCTTTGTGCCAGGATATGGAGCTTGACAAAAAAGAACTGGAACAGAGGCTTGCCTCTATCGATTATCATTATAGCAAGGAGAGAAACCAATTTGTCTGACAAGGGAAAGAAAGGCCTGCGCTGCGATATCTGCACGGGCTGTGGGCGCTGTCCGGGGACTATCCGGGCCGTCTCGCAAAGCGGTCAGGAAAAGAGGCTTCAGGTGGTGACGGATAGTGTGCCTGGCCGGGATTTTTTAGAAAAGGGACAGGCGGGCAGCGGTATGTTTATCGCCGCAGATATAGGAACCACCACCATTGCCATGGAGCTGTGCGATGAAAGAGGGAGGAGGGTGGACAGCTTTGTGAGCCTGAATCCCCAGGCGGCATACGGGGCGGACGTGATTTCCCGGATACAGGCTGCCGGGGAGAGTAAAAAGGCGCTTGCCATGCAGAGAATGGCAAGGCAGACCCTGGCCCGGGGAATACGGCAGTTTCAAAAAAAGACTCCGAAAAAGGAGCAGCTTTTTATGGTGATTGCAGCCAATACCACCATGTCTTATCTGCTTATGGGCTGGGATACCGGGGAGCTTGGGAGAGCCCCTTTTTCTGCCTCTCATCTGGAGGGGGCGGAAATGATGCTGGAGGGAGTGCCTTGTTATCTTTTTCCCGGTCTGTCCGCCTTTGTGGGAGGAGATATCGCAGCGGGAATTTACGCCTGTGGCATGACCGGAAAAAGGCAGCCTTCCCTTTTGATTGACCTTGGCACAAACGGAGAAATGGCTCTGGGAAACTGTGACAGGGTGCTTGCCTGTGCAACGGCGGCAGGACCTGCCTTTGAGGGGGGAGCAAACAGAGGGATTTTCGGAGCGGATATGGTAAGCCTGACGGCAAGGCTCTTGCGGGAAGGCATTCTGGATGAGACAGGGCTTCTTACAGACCTTTATTTTGAAACGGGCATCCGCATAGGGGATGTGTGCGTCACACAGCAGTCTATCCGGGCCATACAGCTGGCAAAGGGAGCCATAGCCGCCGGCATAGAGATACTGATGAAGGCTTACCCGGTCACGGCGGATGCTATTGAGCAGGTGGTGCTGGCAGGAGGCTTCGGATATTATTTAAAGCCGGAGGATGCGGCCGGGATTGGACTGCTGCCAAAGGAGCTGGCCTCAAAAGCCCTTGCAGGGGGGAATACGGCCCTTGCAGGCGCACGGCTTGCAGGCGTCCGGCTTTTGCAGGCGCAAAAGGGCCGGGATGAGGCGTGGGAGCGTCTGAAGGAGGATATTTTTCCTTCCGGCTGCAGTGTGGAAGTCAAAAATCTGGCCCGGGAGCCGGACTTTGAAGCTCTTTATCTGGAAGCCATGAACCTCGGGTAATCACGTCTGTTTTTGTTAAAAATGGCGAAAATGATTCATATTTAGTCATTTTTTCTATTTAAAAATTATAGAAAATATTATATACTATAGAAAA
>NZ_CEWDFQ010000293.1:0-3943 GCF_982438285.1 Acetatifactor sp.
ATCCCTGTAATTTGCGTAGTCCTCCCCCTCCTTGGGATCTACAAAGGAACCAAGATACATTTCGTATACGCTCACAGGCACATTGCCTGTCTGGAATTTTGCCCTGTTTTTGAGAAAGGCCTCATCCTCCCAGACGAACCCATTCAGGTCAGCGATCACCGACGCCGTCTCCGGTCTTTTCTGGGCAGCGTTCCCGTAGGGGTCCGCCTTCAAATAGGTGAGTCCCCCTTTCAGCTTAAGCTCAAATTTATAATTGTCCCCAGCCTTGGCGTCCGGCACAAACAGCTCGAAAATTCCGGAATCCCAAAGCCTTCTCATCTGATGGACGCGGCCGTCCCACTGATTGAAATCCCCCACAACGCTGACGCGGAGGGCATTGGGCGCCCAGACTGCAAAATAAGTGCCTCTTTCTCCCTCATGCTCCATGGGGTGAGCCCCCAGCTTTTCATAGATGGTATAGTGAATGCCGTTTTTGAATTTTTCCGTATCGCTTTTTGTAATCACAGGACTATGTCTATAGGGGTCTTTTCGGGTGACACTGACGCCGTTTCCATAGATAACCAGATATTGATATGCTTTAAGCTGCTTTTCGGGAAGCAGCACAGCAAAATAACCATCCTCATCTGCTGTTTCCATGGCGATATCACAGCCCCCGGCCTCTTTTTCTTCTCCTGCCGGTTCTTCGTCCAGCTGGAGAAACACCTCCTTGGCCCCCGGGAAATATGCCTGTACCAGCGTCTGTCCCCCAGCCTTGTGAGGTCCTAACAGTGCGTGCGGATTATCGCTCTCTGAATAAATGATCTCCTCTATTTTGGGCCAGTTCATCAATTTATATAATTTGTTTGTCATAAGAGTCTCCCTTCCCTTATCGAATTTCCAGATCATGCAAAAACAGGCCGCTTCTGAGCTTGGGCTCAAACCAGGTGGACTTGGGCGGCATAAGCCTTCCTGCGTCCGCCACTGCAAACAGCTCTTCTATGGAGGTGGGATACAGGGAAAAGGCTGCCTTCATGTCCGTATGCACTCTCCGCTCCAGCTCCCCAAGCCCTCTGATACCGCCCACAAAATCAATGCGTTTGTCAGTTTTCGGATCCTGTATGCCCAAAATCGGTCCCAGCACATGGTCCTGCAGAATGGATACGTCCAATCCCGCCACCGCATCCTTGCTTTTTACAGCCTCCTTTGCCGTAAGCAGATACCACTCTCCTTCCAGATACATGCCAAAGCTTCCTTTTTTGTCCGGCTTACAAGGAGTTTTCCCCCATTTTTTCACCGTAAAGCCTTCCGTCAGTTTTTTTAAGAAGTCTTCCGGCTCAAGTCCGTTTAAGTCCTTCACCACGCGGTTGTAATCCAGAATATGCAGCTCATCATCCGGGAAAAGCACGGAGAGAAAATAATTATATTCCTCCTGCCCCGTAAAATCCGGATGGGCCTGCCTGCGCATCTGCCCCACTCTCACCGCAGAAGCGCACCTGTGATGTCCATCCGCAATATACAGGCTGGGAATCGCAGCAAAGGTCTTTTTTATCTCCGCAATCTTCTTTTTCTCAGAAATCACCCATACTCTGTGAACAACCCCATCGGGGGCGGTGAAATCATACACCGGTTCGCTTTCTTTTGCTGAAGCCACAATTTCCCTTAAGGTGTCGTTCGCCCGGTATGTAAGGAAAATAGGGCCTGTCTGCATATTGCAGGCATCCACATGGCAGATGCGGTCCTTCTCCTTTTCCGCTCTGGTATTTTCGTGCTTTTTGATCACTCCTGTGCTGTAATCGTCTATGGAAGCGCAGGCTACGATTCCGGTCTGTGATGCGCCATCCATAATCTGCTCGTACAAATAATAACAAGGCGTTTCCTCCTGCACAAAACGCCCCTCCTGTATCTGGCTCCAAAGAAGCTCGGCGGCCCTTTTATATACCCTTGGGTCGCAGGTGTCCACCTCCGGGCCAAACCCGGTCTCCGCCCTGTCAATAGCCAGAAAAGAATCGGGATTCTTCTCCACCTCTCTGCAGGCTTCCTCTCTGTTGTACACATCATAGGGCAGCGCAGCTATCCTGCCTGCCAGGTCCGCCCTGGGACGGTATGCCCGAAAGGGCTTGATCTCAGCCATAGCCTCCATCCTCTTTTCTTAAAATTGTTTATTTTTATTTTATCAAATAAAACTATACATAACAAGCATCCGGTGCTAAAATGTTTTCAGGGAAGAAAATGCGCGGCGAAAACCGCGCGGAAATGAGGAAAACATGACAGACGAGCATAGAAAAATATTAGAGAGAATCAACGCTTACGCAGAGGAGGTAATGGCCGATATCGATCCTCAGAAGGTACAGGTTTCCGTTCAGCTGGACAAGCTGCGGCCCATCATGGAGACCATCTCTGCAGAAATGGAAATGAGTCTGGAGGATTTCTTTATTCTGTATATGGATATTCAAAGCGAGGCCTCCTGTCTCTCCGATCAAAAGCTCAGGGATGAGCTGCGGGACTTAAATGAGGGCGACGGGGCTCCTCTTTTATATCGCTGAGCTAATGGCATGCAGCTGAAATACTTCATGAAAAAGGCCGTCAGGCACACTCTCAAGGAGCTGCCTGACGGCCTTTTTTTGTGTACGCCTTAAGGCGCGCACTCAGCCTCTCACGATTCTCACTCTGAATACACCCTCCAGATTTTCCAGAGTATTTACAATTTCCTGGGTGGGCGCTGCCTCTACATCCAGCATGGTGTAAGCCACCTCTCCTCTGGATTTGTTGATCATATCGCTGATATTGATCCCCTTATCTCCAAAGGCCGCCGTAAATTTCGTAATCATATTTGCAATATTCTTGTGGAAAATAGCCACTCTTCCCGCCTTTGTGCACACACCCATGTCGCAGGCAGGATAATTCACGCTGTTTTTGATGTTTCCGTTTTCCAGATAATCCTTCAGCTCCTCCACAGCCATCTTTGCACAGTTGTCCTCGGACTCCTCCGTGCTTGCGCCCAGATGTGGGATCACAATGCAGCCCTTCTTTCCTGCTGTGACCGTATTGGGGAAGTCGGACACATACCTGTATATTTTCCCGCTCTCAATGCCCTCCAGCACATCCTCTTCCTTTACAAGCAGGTCTCTGGCAAAATTCAGGATCACCACGCCATCCTTCATTTTGCTCATAGCCTCTTTGTCTATCATTCCTCTGGTAGAGTCCAGGAGGGGCACATGGATGGTAATGTAATCGCACTGGGCGTAAATGTCATCCACGTTAAACACATGCTTCACGTCTCTGCTCAGATTCCAGGCCGCATTCACAGACACATAAGGGTCATACCCATATACCTCCATGCCAAGATGAACCGCAGCGTTGGCCACCTTTACGCCGATGGCTCCAAGGCCGATGACGCCCAGCTTTTTGCCCAGAATCTCAGTCCCGGCAAAATGCTTTTTCTCCTTTTCCGCAGCCTTGGCAATATTCTCATCGTCCTTTGCCGATTTCACCCATTCGATGCCTCCAACCACATCTCTGGCCGCCAGAAGCATGCCTGCAAGCACAAGCTCCTTTACGCCGTTTGCATTTGCGCCGGGGGTATTAAATACCACGATGCCCTTTTCGGCACATTTATCAAGAGGGATGTTGTTGACGCCTGCGCCCGCCCTTGCCACTGCAAGGAGTCCTGGGGGCAGCTCCATTTCGTGCATGGACGCGCTTCTTACCAAAATACCCTGAGCGTCCTTTGCATCACTGCACAGCTCATATCCTTCCGTCAGATTCTGCAGACCCATCTGCGAAATAGGATTCAGACAATTAATATAAAACATTTTAACTCTCCTTTGCATTTTCCGCTTCAAATTTCTTCATAAACGCAACCAGCTTTTCCACGCCCTCGATAGGCATAGCGTTGTAGATGCTGGCGCGCATGCCGCCCACTGTCCTGTGTCCCTTTAAGTTTTCAAAGCCTGCAGCCTTGGCC
>NZ_CEWDFQ010000294.1:0-3935 GCF_982438285.1 Acetatifactor sp.
CTCCTTCTCCATACGGCTGTCCTGCTCTGCTGCTGACAAAAGTGCTTCCAATTCTTCATAGATGCGCTCCTGTGCTGTAAGAACCGGCGGCGTCACACAGACTGTCACATTTTCCTGCCATTCCCTCTCCCCATATGAAATTTCCGCCGTAAGTAAAACCTCTCCTGTTTTCTGGTTATCATAGATCCGGCCCGAAGCTCCCAATACTTCCGGCTTGTCCGTAGACCATTCCAGAGAAAAGGGAAAACCCTCATATTCCTGAAGCAATTCCAAGTCCCGCCACACCTGATCCAGAGAAGGATTGTCTCCCAGAATCAGCTCCGGCAGTTTTTCAACAAATTCCTCATAGCAGGAAGCAAGCTCCTCTTCCGTAAGACTTTGGGGCGCCACCTGTAATGTAAAGGCATTTTTATAAGTCTCCTCCCCTTCAGAGTCAATGACAGCTGTCAGATAAAGCGTCCGCTCCTCTTTGGTTCTTTCCACTATTCCCGTTTTGGTCAGGGCCAGACTGCTTTTTTCCCTGCAATCTATTAAAAAGGCGAAAGCAGTTCCCACAAAGACCAAAGCAAGGGACAAAGACAGCTTTTCCACATAATACCAGGTCTGAGATTGCTGCCCGCATTCCCCCGGATACAATCTGCTCACATCTGCCTCCACCTGGGCGGAGCGAAACAAAGGAAGCCTCCGGATGCAGGCATTTTTGTAGAGATAAACAGCCATACGGGCAAAAGGTTTCAAGACAACAGATTCTACGCCGCAGCAATCCTCCTTTCGAGATAAAAATGCCAGAACGGCATAAATCACAAATATCACAGCCACCGCCCCAATCATTTGCCACCTCCCCTAAACAAAGCCATCCGTTAAAACCTTTTTCATCACAAGCTCTCCCGCAGCGCATGCCCCCAGATAAACCGCCAGACACAGAGTCATCACAGCAATTCCCTGCACATTGTGATAAAGCACATCGAAATATCCTGGACTGCTCACACTGATATAAAAGGAAACTACAAAAGGCATAAGCTTCATTATATTTTGTTCCATCTGTCTGCCGCTTAGAAGGGTTTTCATCTCCTGTTTGACTGCGATTCTGCGGCCAATCAGCTCCGAGGATGTCCGGATCATTTTCGGCAGGTCCCCACCGTTTTTCTTTGCGATGGATAAAACGCCGGAAAATTGGGCTATTTCAGAGCTGCCGCTTCTGTCTGCCAAATCAGAAAGCTGTTCCTCCAAGGGAATATTCATTACAAGTCCCTTGCGGATTATCTCAAGCTCCTGACAGATCATAGAGCCCTCCCCATATAAAACCAGCATATCCGTTCTGCTTTCCAAAAAAGCATTCTCCAGAGAATATCCTGCCCTGAGGGCTGCGGACACGGACAAAATGCACTCCTTAAACTGCACCGTCAGCTCCTCCCTGGCCCGTTTTGCCTTTTTTTGTCCAAGACTGCGGAAAAACAGCACACCTGCCGCAGACAGAGGAAGCGCCGCCCATAAACTGCGGTAAAAGAATACCGCAAGAAATCCTGTCACCGCCGCTGATTGTAAAGCCGCAGTCAAAAGCTCTCCCTTTTTCCAGCAATGTTTATGATAATCCCGCCGCTTTAAGCTTGTCCTCATGAAGCAATGCTCCTTTCCTGTGCAGACAGCCTGCTATGCTCCCTTTCTCGTCCTCCCCCGTCTCTTCAAACCGAAAAAGTGGATTGAGCCGTATTTCACCGCCTTCAAAGCCTGCAACTTCTGTAATCTCCAGTACCCTCCTGGATTTATCCCTAAGCCTTCCCAGATGCACAATGATATCTAATCCGGAAGCAATCTGTTTCTTTATAGCCGCAAGAGGAATCTCCATCCCCATGAGAATCATATTTTCCAGTCTCGCCACCATGTCTGCCCCACTGTTTGCGTGGCCCGTGGACATGCTGCCATCGTGGCCCGTATTCAGACACTGCATCATATCAATGGCCTCGGCCCCCCGCACCTCTCCTACAATGATCCGATCCGGCCGCATCCGCAGGGAGGACCGTATGAGATCACGTATGGTAATCTCCAGGCAGCCCTCCACATTGCTGTTTCTCGTTTCCAGCCGCACAAGATTAGGGAGCTTTTGCAGCTGCAGCTCCGCACTGTCTTCTATGGTGATCACCCGTTCATCCGAGGGAATGAAAGCGGAAAGCGCATTCAAAAAGGTGGTTTTTCCGCTTCCCGTGCCGCCGCTGATAAATATATTGTATTTTGCGCGGACAAGCTTTTTCAAAAAATCTGCGGCCTCTTTGGATATAGATTGATTTTCAATGAGATACTCCATTGTGATCGGTTTGTCCGGGAATCGCCTTATTGTCACAATGGGGCCGTTCAGCGCCACAGGGTTCATGACAATATTCACCCTGGAGCCGTTTTCCAGCCTTGCATCCACAATGGGAGAAGCTTCATTTACCACACGGTTGCATCCGGCCACAATCTGCTGGATCACATCCTGCAGCTTTTCCATGGATTCAAACCCCGTGTCAAGCTCCCTGAGACATCCCTCTTTTTCAATAAATATGTGGTCCTTTCCATTGATCATGATTTCAGTGACCGCTTTGTCCTCCACAAAAATCTGCAGGATATCCAGTCTGCGTAAAGAGTCAAAAAGCTCTTTTTTCAACCTTTTGCGCATTTCCACCGGGTAGAGCATCAGCCTTTTTTGCTCAAGCAAAACTTCGTCTATGGCCTCCTCCACGTCCTCATCGGAGACATCTGCAATATAATCCATCCGTTCCTGCACCTCTCGGCGCAGATTTCTTTTCCATTCTCCATACTCTATAGCCTCCATACCACAGCCTCCTTTTCATAATTCCTTGAGGATTTCCTTTACATATTCCGCCAGCTCCCCTTTGGTATACTGCTCCGGCTCCTCTGGAAGCCTTCCGAAGCGGGGCGGACAGAGTCTGCTTGTTTTCTGCAGAATTTCCTCCGCCTGATACAGGGCCAGAAGCTGCTCATACTGCAGAAGCTTCCCTTCGGCTGCTTTGTCACTCTGCGTCAGGGTAAAAATCTTATAACATCTGCTCATAATTTCAAAAAGCCCCTGAATGCTCTCGCTTAAATCCAGAATAATATATTCATACTTTCCCATTGCCTCAATTTTAGACAAAAGCCGTCTCCATTCCTGAGGCGTTACCGTAAGAAGATTTTGCCCCGCCTTCATGGGCGGAATATAGTCCAGACTGCCCTTCTTTTGTATCAAGGTCTCCATCCGCAGGGAAAACTTGTCCCCCTCTCCATTGAGAAAATAGAGCAGATCTCCCAGGTCTTTCACCTGCATATCCGGCAAAATTCCGCCGATTCCCGCATAGTGCTCAAAATTCAAATACAGCGTCGGACTATCTCTTGCCAGCATTTGGCTCAGAGTCAGGGCAAAGGAGGTCTGCAGGCATCTTCTCACCGGCGAATAAATTCCCACAAGCTTGGCGCTGCCGCCCTGTACCAGTCCTGGCAGCGGATTTTCTGCCACTTCCGCATAGACTTCGACCAGTTCCTTGACCACATTTTCCACACACTGGTATTTGTCCACGTTCTTAAGGTCTGGATATCTTATCACCCCGCTTTCATTTAAGATTACGGTACAGCCTGCCTTAAGTCCCTTCCATTCCGGTCCGAAAACCGATTCCGCCATTATCAGCACAGAAATAAAATTATTCTCTTCCCCACGCATCAGTTCCTCCAGGTCTGTGTAAACATGCAGTTCCCAGGGCAGATTCTTGTATCTTTTTACATATTCTGCAAATGACTGTATATATTCCTCCTCCCTGTCACACAGTGCCAGGATGTCCAATTTCCTATACTTCAATAGGCACCTCCCAGATAAAAAAGCACACTTAGAAATATAGGTCCCGAAAGACAGATTCCTGCCGCTTTTCGTTCCTTTTCATTTTCCAGATAAAGGCTCAGTTTTCCGG
>NZ_CEWDFQ010000295.1:0-3908 GCF_982438285.1 Acetatifactor sp.
ATATACGGATGAATTTGAGAGGCGTCTTGCAGCTTATCTTGGAGTAAAATTTTGCTCTTTAGTAAATTCAGGCTCTTCGGCCAATTTAATTGCATTTATGGCTCTGACCTCTCCTTTTTTAGGGGAACGCCGCATAAAGCGTGGAGATGAGATAATTACAGTGGCGGCAGGCTTTCCAACTACGGTGACTCCCGCCATTCAGTTTGGTGCGATTCCAGTATTTGTGGATGTGACGATTCCTCAATATAATATTGACGTATCAAAGTTGGAGGAAGCGATTTCAGAAAAGACAAAAGCGGTTATGATTGCGCATACCTTGGGGAATCCCTTTGATATCAGTGCAGTAAAAGCTTTTTGCGATAAATATAACCTGTGGCTTGTGGAAGATAACTGTGATGCTTTGGGATCAAAATATGTGATCAATGGTGAAGAAAAGTTTACCGGAACAATTGGAGATATAGGAACATCCAGCTTTTATCCGCCTCATCATATGACCATGGGTGAAGGAGGAGCAGTATATACCAATAATGCCCTTTTAAACAGGATTATACGCTCGTTTAGGGACTGGGGACGCGACTGTATTTGTCCATCGGGCAAAGATAATATGTGCGGTCATCGCTTTGATAAACAGTATGGAGAACTGCCGCTGGGATATGATCATAAATATGTATATTCTCATTTTGGCTATAATCTAAAAGCCACAGATATGCAGGCGGCGATAGGCTGCGCTCAGTTAGACAAATTTCCGCACTTTGTGGAGAAGAGGCGGCATAATTTTGACAGACTGAGGGCCGCGCTCACAGAGGCAGAGGACAAGCTGGTTTTGCCTGTTGCCTGTGAAAATTCCATCCCAAGCTGGTTTGGCTTTCTTATTACTTGCAGAGAGGGCATCGACCGTAATGCTGTTGTAAAATATGTGGAATCTAAAGGAGTACAGACCAGAATGCTATTTGCCGGAAATTTAACGAAGCATCCCTGTTTCGACGAAATGAGAGATACAGGAAAAGGATACCGGATAATAGGCGATCTGGCAAATACGGATAGAATTATGAGGGATACCTTCTGGGTGGGTGTGTACCCCGGCATGACGGATGAAATGATAGACTATATGGCCCAGATTATTAAAGAGGCTTTGTAAATTCAACTTGAAAAACAGAGGTAATAGAGTGAAAGTAAAAGTAGCAGATTACATTGTAGATTTTTTTATCCAAAAAGGAATTACAGATGTTTTTGGATATCCGGGAGGCATGGTGACGCACTTAATGGAGGCGCTTCGCCAGAAAGAGCATTCTATAAAAGCCCATGTTAATTATCACGAGCAGGCAGCGGCCTTTTGTGCCTGCGGATATGCACAGGCGAGTGGCATTCCGGGAATTGCATATGCTACCAGCGGACCGGGAGCAACAAACTTGATTACAGGAATATGCAACGCTTACTTTGACTCTATTCCTGCCATTTTTATAACTGGACAAGTAAATACATTCGAGAGTAAAAACGACTTGGGAGTGCGTCAGAGAGGGTTTCAGGAAACGGATATTGTTTCTATGCTAAAGGGCGTCACGAAGTACAGCTGTTATATCGCTGATGAACGTTTCATAAAACAAGAGTTGAATAAATGTTGGTATATTGCAAATGAAGGACGCAAGGGTCCCGTTTTGCTTGATATTCCAATGAATATCTTTCGGGCGGTTATAGATTTGGAGGAATGCCCAGATTTTAAAGAACCGGAAAAGAAGGAACAATCTACCCATGTTGATGAAATTATAAAAATGCTATGTAATTCAAAGCGTCCTGCTTTGTTGGTAGGCGCTGGCGCAAAAAATCAAAGAAGCCGGCGGCTGATTAAAGAATTTTTAAAGAAATTTCCGATTCCAACGGTTAGCAGCATGCCGGCTGTTGACGTTTTGGAGCATGATCATCCATTATATTTTGGCTTTATAGGAGCGTACGGCAATAGAACAGCCAATTTTATTGCGGCAAAGTGTGACTTACTGTTGGCAATGGGAACGAGAATGGATGTAAGACAAATCGGCGCTAAAAAAGAAAATTTTGCACCCAATGCAAAATTAATTCGTGTTGAAATTGACAGCGGAGAGCTCACAAATAAAATTAAAGAGGATGAAATCCAAATTTTTGGAGGCTTGGACGGTCTGATCGAACAAATCTTAGAGCCGGAAGGATATGCCTGTGAATATCAGGATTGGCTGAATATCTGCAATCACATAAAAAAAGAATTGAAAGATATTGATTCCAGAATGCCTAACAGAATGATTGCCGGTATTAGCAAGGAGATTTCCGAAGATGTGATTATAACAACTGACGTCGGGCAAAATCAGGTCTGGGTAGCTCAATCTTTCGAAACGAAACCAGGGCAGCAAATACTTTTCTCCGGTGGACATGGCGCTATGGGCTATTCACTGCCAGCAGCCATAGGAGCATATTATGCAAAGCGTACTAAGGTCATAAGTTTTAACGGGGATGGCGGCATACAGATGAATCTTCAGGAACTTCAGTTTGTTGCTCGTGAGAAGCTTCCGATTACCATAGTGATATTTAATAATTATGCTTTGGGCATGATTCGGCATTTCCAAGAAATGTATTTTGATCATCATTATTATCAAACAGTCGCTTCGGCGGGTTATAGCGTTCCTTCTTTCAGAAAAATAGCCGCAGCATATGATATTCGGTATTATGCTCTACGGTCAGAAGAGGATGTGCAGAAAATAGATTGGGATATTGAGGAGCCACAGATTGTAGAGGTAATTTTGACAGAAAATACGTATGTTTATCCCAAATTAGAATTTGGGAAACCGAATCAAGATCAGGAGCCTTTGCTGAACAGAGATCTATATAAAGAATTAATGGAGTTGTGATGTATGAATACAATTCTTGTGACGGGAGCTACAAGTTGTATTGCGGTATCGCTTATAAAAAGGCTGTTGAAGGATGGCTATTATGTCCATGCTGTTGTTCGGCCAAAATCGGATCATCTCATGCGGTTGCCTCAGCATGAAAATCTCAGGATTTATGAATTGGAAATGAGCGAAATTCACAAATTGGACGGGCTGGTGATAAATACAATAGACGCAGTTTATCATTTTGCCTGGGAGGGAGTCCGAGGAGCAAAGAGGGATGATAAAATGCTTCAGGAGAAAAATTATCATGCTTCAATTAAATGCGTAAAGGCGGCTGTTGAAAGCGGTATACCGTATTTCATAGGCATAGGTTCGCAGGCTGAGTATGGTATTACGGAGGGGTTGATTACTGAGGATGCCTGCCTGCGGCCGGTAACAGAGTATGGAAAGATGAAGGCAAGGACATTTTACACTGGCCAGAAAATTTGTGATGGCACCAAAACCCAATTTGTGTGGGCAAGAATATTCAGTGTTTATGGGAGAGAGGATGACAAGAACACCTTACTGATGCAATGTATCGAAAAGATGAAGAAAAATGAGACTATCGACTTGTCTCCTTGTGAGCATATGTGGGACTATACTTATATTGAAGACGTATCAGATGCTCTCTTGCTTTTGTTAAAGAAGAGAGTTCCGGCAGGAGCTTATAATATTTCTTATGGGGAGCCGCATGTGCTGAAAGAATATGTGTTGCGATTGAAACAAATGATAGGATCCGATAGTCAATTGAATTTTGGGAAAATTCCATATGGAAATCAAGGAGTCATACAGATGAATCCTTGCATTGACAAGATCAGGAAAGCTGTGGGATGGGAGCCCAAAACAGATTTTGAATCAGGAATCGAAAAAATTTTGGAGGAAGAGCAATGAAAACAATCAGTATCCTGATTCCCACTTATAATGAGGAAGAAAATATAAGACCATTGTCAGAAGCGATTTTAGAGGAGTTCCATAAAAATCTTCCTGATTATTCATATGAAATAGTATTTATTG
>NZ_CEWDFQ010000296.1:0-3906 GCF_982438285.1 Acetatifactor sp.
GGAGAAGGTGGAGGGAGAGGCCTTCTACGAGGATACCCGAATCACCCTTACGGACACACCGGGCATCTATTCTTTGACCTGCTACACCATAGAGGAGAAGGTGACCAGAAAATGTGTGATGGATGACGACATAGATGTGATTATCAACATTGTGGACGCTTCCTCTCTGGAGCGTAATCTTTACCTTACCTTACAGCTTTTGGAGCTTGGAAAGCCGGTGGTGCTGGCTCTCAACATGATGGATATCGTGAAAGAGCGGGGCATGGAAATCGATCTGCACAGGCTTCCGGAAATGCTGGGACATATTCCGGTGATTCCTGTGTCTGCGGCCAAAAGGATGGGACTGGATGTATTGCTGCATGCGGTGATCCATCATTATGAGGAGGGAATGGAGGAGTACATTCTGGACTATCCTAAGCCTATAGAGGAAAGGATTGCCAAGCTGGAGGTGATGCTGCAGGCCCGCTATCCGAACCATGCCTCCCTGCGCTGGCATGCCATAAAGCTTTTGGAGGATGATGAGGAGGTGCGCACGGAGCACCCCATACAGATTACGAACGTGGCTGACAGAAGTTATGAGAAGGAAATCATCCAGTGCAAGTATGCCTACATTGAGAAAATAGTAAAAGAAACCCTGCTGTACAAGAGCCAGAAAGCGGCCTCCACGGACAGGATAGACAGAATTTTGACCCATCCTGTGTGGGGAATTCCCATGTTTTTACTGATCATGTGCCTGGTGTTCTTCCTCACCTTCACAGTGGGGGACGCCCTGAAGGGCGTTTTTGAGGAAGGGCTGGCCCTGGTGTCCGGGGAGGTCTCGAGGCTTTTGGAGGGACTGCGCGTGTCGTCTTGGCTGCAGTCCTTGATTGTGGACGGCATTATTGCAGGAGTGGGTGGGATTCTCACCTTCATCCCCAATATATTTATCTTATTTTTGGCCCTTGCCGTTTTGGAAGACAGCGGCTATATGTCAAGAGTGGCTTATGTTATGGACTCGGTGATGGGGAAGGTGGGGCTGTCGGGAAAGGCCTTTCTTCCCATGATACTGGGCTTTGGCTGTACGGTGCCCGCCGTTATGGCAACCCGTGCCCTGGAAACGGAGAGGGACCGGAGAAA
Source organism: Acetatifactor sp. (assembly GCF_982438285.1). NCBI lineage: Bacteria > Bacillati > Bacillota > Clostridia > Lachnospirales > Lachnospiraceae > Acetatifactor > Acetatifactor sp. Next base: position 1,117 of record NZ_CEWDFQ010000296.1, read on the forward strand.
GACCATTATGGTGACGCCCTTTATGTCCTGTTCGGCAAGGCTTCCGATCTATGTGCTGTTTTCAGAGATGTTTTTTCCTGACTGTGCTGCCATAGCGGCCTTTTCGTTGTATGTAGTGGGCATGGTTACAGCTATTTTGGCTGCCCTTGCAATCAATGGTCTGGAGAAGGGAAAGACAAATGATTCCCTTTTGATAGAGCTGCCGGAGTATAAGCGGCCAAACCCAAGAACCATACGAATTTATGTATGGAACAAGCTCAAGGACTATCTTTCCAAGGCAGGAACCACCATTTTTATCGCGTCCATTGTCATATGGTTTGTGCTGAACTTTGGAATGGCAGGGATGGTGGAAAATCCGGCGGACAGCTTTGGGGCTGCTATCGGCCGTTTCCTTGTGCCGGTGCTTCGGCCCGCAGGACTTGGGATGTGGCAGATCGGCGTAGCCCTTTTGTCGGGAATTTCCGCAAAGGAGGTTGTGGTGTCCAGCTTTGCGGTTTTGTTCGGTGTGGCAAATGCAAATTCAGCGGAAGGAATGGCGGCCATTGTGGAAAATATTCATAGGGTGGATCCTTCCTTCGGGCCTTTAAACGCGTATTGTCTGATGCTGTTTTGCCTGCTGTATGTTCCCTGCGTGGCCACGGTTGCCACCATCAAAAAGGAGAGCGGCTCTTGGAAATTTACTCTGAAAATGATAGTGTTCCAGCTGATCCTGGCATGGGCTGCGGCAACCCTTGTGTTTCAGGTTGGAAGCCTGTTTGTATCGTAAAACATCCAAACTTCACTTGATTTTACCTGATAAGTATGATATAAAGAAATTGCATATATGTTAAAAAAATATCAAACCAGACCAAAGTGAGGGATTCAGATGAGCAGCATGCGAGGCATTGATACGCCGGTCAGACAGACCAGAAGACGGGTTTTTAAGGAGGTGGCCAATCTGGCATATCATTCCCAAAATCTGAAGGATGATATGGAGGCGCTGCCCTATAAGATTGTGGATTATGAGGAGTCTGTTTTCTGGGAAAATGTATACCGGGACAGGGCGGTGATCAGGGAGCGTATCCGGCTCGCCATGGGCATGAGCCTGCGGCCGGAGAACAGAGACCGCCCGGGACATCTGACAGAGGGGCTTGAGGAGAGCAATATCGACGAAAAATATTACGAGCCGCCTCTGATGCAGGTGATACCTTCCGCCTGCAATGCCTGCCCTGAAAACCGCTACGAGATAACGGACTCCTGCATGGGCTGTGTGGCCCACCCCTGTCAGGCTGTCTGCCCGAGAAAGGCTATTACCATGGTGAAGGGCAAGTCTGTGATCGATCAGGAGAAATGTATCAAATGCGGCAAATGCCGGGACGTCTGCCCATATGATGCCATCTGCCACAAGGAAAGACCCTGTAAGGCGGCCTGCGGCATTGGCGCCATCAAATCAGACAAGGTGGGCCGGGCGGTAATCGACAACAATATGTGCGTGTCCTGCGGACAGTGCATGGTCAGCTGTCCATTTGGAGCTATCGCAGACAAATCCCAGATATTTCAGCTGATACGTGCCATGCAGTCGGGCAGAAAGGTGATTGCTCAGGTGGCACCCTCCTTCGTGGGACAATTTGGTCCTAAGGTAACGCCGCAGATGTTTAAAACTGCGTTGAAGGAGCTTGGATTTGCAGACGTCTATGAGACTGCCATTGGAGCGGATATGGGGTGCATGGCGGAGGCGGAGCATTATGTAAAGGAAGTGGCAAGCGGCAGGCAGGCATTTGCCCTGACCTCCTGCTGTCCCTCCTGGGCCGTCATGGCAAAAAATCTGTTTCCTGAAACCATTGATAAAATCAGTAATGAGCTGACGCCCATGGTGGCTACCGCCCGGGTGATCAAGCAGGAGTATCCGGAGGCTTTGGTGGTCTTTATTGGCCCCTGTGCGTCGAAAAAGCTGGAAGCCAGCCGCAGGACCGTGCGCTCAGATGTGGATTTTGTAATTACTTTTGAGGAGCTGACGGGCATGTTTGAGGCCCGGGGCATCCTGTTAGAGGAGATCAAGGCCATGGATGAAATGCAGGACGCCACCGCAGCGGGAAGAGGCTATGGTGTGGCCGGGGGTGTGGCTAGTGCCATTGAGGACTGCATCAAGGCCTACTATCCCGGTACAGATGTGCATATCGCCCATGCGGAAAGTCTTGCGGAATGCAAAAAGATACTGCTTTTGGCAAAGGCCGGCAGGATGAACGGCTGCCTGATTGAGGGAATGGCCTGCCCTGGCGGCTGTGTCGCAGGAGCAGGTACCAATATTTCTATTTCCCAGGCGGCCAAGGCCCTTGCCCAGTTTAAGGCTGAGGCCCGGGAAAAGGTGCCAAAGGAGACTGAAGATTAAAATGGAAGCTTCAAAATTGATATTTAAGGAGCCTGCTTTCAAGGATTGGGAGCGGGCTTTGCCCATAGGCTGTGGAAAGCTGGGGGCTATGATTTTTGGAAATCCGTGCGAGGAGCATTATCAGCTCAATGAGGATACTGTATGGAGCGGCGGCAGGCTCTCCAGAATAAATCCGGATGCCAGAAAAAATCTGGAAAAGGTGCGGGAGCTGATTTTTGAGGGCAGGATACCGGAGGCAGAACGGCTTTTAAAATACGCCTTCAGCGGGGTTCCCCAGAGTGAGAGATGTTATCAGACCCTGGGAGATTTGTATATTGATATGCTCAATGACTCCTGTGATTGGGAGGATTATGAAAGGTGCCTTGATCTTGAAACTGCGGTGCACCAGGTGACTTGGAAATTTTCCGGCAAGGATATTATCT
>NZ_CEWDFQ010000297.1:0-3901 GCF_982438285.1 Acetatifactor sp.
GAATAGGATACCAAAAAAAGATAAGAGGAGATTGTAGATGGAAGTGTATTTGGACAATTCCGCTACGACCCGGGTTTTTCCCGAGGCAGCGGAGTTGATGAAACAAATTATGTGTGAAGATTACGGAAATCCCTCCAGCCTGCATATGAAAGGAATCCGGGCAGAGCAGTATGTCCGTTACGCAAAGGAAACCCTGGCCCGTATTCTGAAGGTAGATGAAAAGGAAATTATTTTCACCTCCGGGGGAACGGAGTCTGACAATCTGGCGCTGATAGGATGCGCCTTAGCAAATAACAGAAGAGGAAGGCATCTGATTACAACCCAGATAGAACACCCGGCCATTCTGCAGACAATGCGTTATTTGGAGGAACAGGGCTTCCGGGTGACCTATCTGCCGGTGGACGACAGCGGCAGAATCCGTCTGGAGGATCTGCATCGGGCCATGTGTCCCGAAACTATACTGGTGTCTATCATGCACACCAACAATGAGATCGGCTCCCTACAGCCAATTGAAGAGGCAGGGGCCATGATCAAGCGGATGAATCCGGAGACGCTGTTTCATGTGGATGCGGTACAGGGCTTTGGAAAAGCCCGCATATACCCGAAGAAGATGAAAATTGACCTGTTGTCCATCAGTGGACACAAGATCCACGGACCCAAGGGGGCCGGCGTGCTGTATGCAGCGGACAAGGTGAGGATACAGCCCATTCTTCACGGAGGAGGGCAGCAGATGAATCTGCGGTCAGGGACGGAGAATGTTCCCGGAGCGGCGGGACTTGCAAAGGCTGCGGAAATGCTTTACAGCCGTCTGGACGATGATGTAAGGCAGCTTACCCGGTGCAAGGAGTATTTTATCCAGGGAGTGAGAAAGCTGGATGGTGTGCATGTGAACGGTCTTTTGCCGGGAGAACCTCTAGGGGCTGGGACGGCGCCTCATATTGTCAGTGTTTCCTTTGAGGGGGTAAGAAGCGAGGTGCTGCTTCACGCTCTGGAGGAAAAGGAAATTTATGTTTCTGCCGGAAGCGCCTGCTCGGCCAGAAAACCTCAGCCATCGGCCACGTTAAAGGCTGTGGGGGTAAAAAAGCCTCTGCTGGAGTCCACTGTGCGTTTCAGCTTTTCCGTATTCACCACTTTGGAAGAAATAGACTATACATTACAGACATTGTATGATAAAATTCCCATGTTGCGCAAATATACCCGCAGATAGGAATTAGCCTGCAGGCTTGGGAGAGTAAGAGAAAAGAGGTTGCCATGTTTACTGCTTTTTTGATTAAATACGCTGAGATCGGCATAAAGGGACAAAACCGTTTTTTGTTTGAGGACGCCCTGATTGGGCAGATAAAATATGCGTTAAAAAAATGTGAGGGTGAGTTTTTGATTCACAAGACACAGGGGCGCATTTATGTGGAGGCCCAGACGGAATTTGATTTTGAAGAAACGGTTGGGCACCTGCGGCAGGTTTTCGGCATTTCGGGCATTTGTCCAGTGGTTTATGTGGAGGACCAGGGATTTGACAGGCTTTGTGAGACCATTGTCCGGTATATTGGGGATGTGTATCCCGAGCGCAGCAAAACCTTTAAGGTGCAGGCGAGACGGGCCAGAAAGAATTATCCTCTGGATTCCATGGAAATCAATGCCCGTATGGGAGAGGCTCTTTTAGAAGCGTATCCGGAGATGAAGGTAGACGTACACAACCCCGATATTGTGTTGAACATTGAAGTGCGGGAAAAAATATATATTTATTCTGAAACCATTCCGGGACCGGGGGGAATGCCTGTGGGAACAGGAGGAAAGGCAATGCTGCTTTTGTCCGGCGGCATTGACTCCCCGGCAGCCGGTTATATGATCGCAAAGCGCGGCGTGAAGCTGGATGCGGTTTATTTTCACGCGCCGCCATATACCAGTGAGAGAGCCAGGCAGAAGGTGGTGGATCTGGCAAAACTTTTGGCAAGGTTTACGGGTCCTATTTATCTTCATGTAATCAATTTTACGGATATCCAGCTCTATATTTATGAAAAGTGCCCTCATGAAGAGCTGACCATAATCATGCGCCGCTATATGATGCGGATTGCGGAGCATATCGCCCAGGAGACGGGCTGCCTCGGGCTGATCACAGGCGAGAGCATCGGGCAGGTGGCTTCCCAGACCATGAGCTCTCTGATCGCTACAAACGAGGTGTGCCAGCTTCCGGTATACAGGCCCCTGATCGGCTTTGACAAGCAGGAAATTGTGGAACTGTCCGAAAAAATCGGCACCTATGAAACCTCCATCCTGCCCTTTGAGGACTGCTGTACCATTTTTGTGGCCAAGCATCCGGTGACAAAGCCGAACCTGAATGTGATCAGACGGCATGAGCACAATCTGGACGAGCGGATAGAGGAGCTGGTGGATACGGCGTTAAAGACAAAGGAACTGATTATAGCGGAATAAGAATGATGTCAGGGTCGAAAAAAAGAATGTCTCAAAGCGATTGCGCTCTTTGAGACATTCCATTTTGCCGTAAGTATTCTGTTTTACAGATCAATTAAACCATGTAAGGCTTCAGGCACTCAAGCACTTCATCGACGCCGCCCTCTGCATGGATATTCAAGTCGATGGGCTTGGATAAATCCAGGCTGAAGATGCCCATGATGGATTTTGCGTCAATTACGTATCTTCCGGACACTAAATCGAAATCATAGTCAAACTTGGTAATATCATTTACGAAAGACTTTACTTTGTCGATGGAATTTAAAGAAATCTGAACTGTTTTCATTTTGGTTACCTCCTTAATGTGTGACATACCTTCTGACTACATATTAACGGCTGGACAGATAAAAGTCAAGGAGAAAACAGTACAAAAAAAGTGAGGAATACTATGAAAAATGTAGCATTGCATAACCTTGGCTGCAAAGTGAATTCCTATGAAATGGAAGTAATGCGGCAAATGTTACAAGAAAAGGGTTACAATATTGTACCATTTGATCAGGCTGCGGACATTTATATCATAAATACTTGTACAGTAACCAATGTTGCCGATCGGAAGAGCAGACAGATGCTGCACCGGGCCAAGCAGAAGAACCCTCATGCCATTGTGGTGGCTGTGGGCTGTTATGTGCAGACCGGAGGAGAAAAGATTGAAATGGACGACAGCATAGACCTGGCTGTTGGCAATAACCGCAAAAAGGATATCGTAGACATTCTGGAGGCATATCTTGCAGAGAAGGAAAGAGACAAGACGCTGCACGACACTACTGTCATAGATATCAATCACACCCATGAGTACGAAGAAATGACCCTGCGCCGGACGGCGGAGCATACCCGGGCTTATATTAAGATTCAGGATGGCTGTAATCAATTCTGCTCCTATTGTGTCATCCCCTTTGCCAGAGGAAGAGTCAGAAGCCGGAGGGAAGAGGATATTTTAGAGGAGGTGCGCGGCCTTTCGGCCTGCGGATACAAGGAGGTTGTGCTCACCGGCATCCACATCAGCTCCTACGGCATTGATTTTCAGGAAAAAACGGCTCAGAAAAAAGCGGCGGACTACAACGGAAGCAGCAGGCTGATTGACCTGGTGGAGCAGGTTCACCAGGTGGAGGGAATTGAACGGGTGCGTCTGGGTTCCCTGGAGCCGCGGATTGTGACGCAGGAAGCGGCCCGCAGACTGGCTGCGCTGCCGAAGCTGTGCCCACATTTTCATCTGTCCCTGCAAAGCGGCTGTGACGCTACCCTGAAGCGAATGAACAGACATTATACTACCCGGGAATACGCAGAAAGCGTGGAGGCGCTGCGCAGAGCTTTTGACCATCCGGCCATTACCACGGACGTGATTGTTGGCTTCCCCGGGGAGACGGAGGAGGAATTTCTGACGACCAGGGCTTTTTTAGAGCGGATTGGATTTTATGAGATGCACATATTTAAG
>NZ_CEWDFQ010000298.1:0-3898 GCF_982438285.1 Acetatifactor sp.
TAATAGGAGTTACAAAAGGAAAGAAGAGGAGATGAGACATTATGAAATTCTTGAAAAAACTTTTTGCAACTCCTGTGAGAGCCATCATTACCTGCTTCTGCATGCTGGCGGTGATCTGTATTGTAGGAATTGCCGCAGCGGTAAGCGTGATTACGAACAGTATTGAAAGGCAGGCCATGCTGGAAGCATCCAGAAGCGCCTATACGGCAGAGGAGAATACGGCGGCAAATCCAAGCCAGCCGGAACAAAGCATCATTACCAGCCAGGCTCAGGGCACAGCTCAGGGCGTAGCAGACCAGGCGCAGGCTGACCAGAATACCACTGCAAACCAGGCTCAGGGCACAGATCAGGGCACAGCTGCACAGAGCGGAACCTCAGACCAGGCCCAGACAGCTGCACAGAGCGGCGCCTCAGACCAGGCCCAGACAGCTGCACAGAGCGGCACCTCAAGCCAGGCCCAGACAGCTGCACAGAGCAGTACTGCAAACCAGGCACAGCCTTCCACTCAGAGCGCAGCTTCCAATCAGGCGCAGAGCGGCTCTCAGACAGCAGGCATTGGTCTGGAGGCCGCCAAGGAAATCGCCCTGGCGGATGCAGGCTTGAGCGCTTCAGACGTTACCTTTACCACGCAGAGGTACGAGAGAGAGGATTTTGTATGGGTATATGAGATTGATTTCTATACTTCTACAGCGGAGTATGATTATGAGATCAACGCAGATACCGGAGAAATTTACAGCAAATCGGTAGAATCCTTCCAGACCGGAGCACAGGTGAACGCTGGCAGTGGGACGAGTGCAAGCCATTCCTACATTGGTGTGGATGCGGCAAAGTCTGCAGCGTTAAGCCATGCGGGAGTTTCCGCTGAAAGTGCAACCTTTTCCAAGGCGAAGCTGGACAATGACGACGGACGCATGGAGTATGAGATCGAATTCTATGCAGGTGAAATGGAATACGAATATACCATAGATGCTTTCAACGGCACAATTTTAGAGTATGACAGCGAGCGCTGGGGCTATTAAGCTAGATAGCAATAGAAAAGTCCCTGAAAGCGAAGGGAAAGGCATAAGATGACAAATATAAGTTGTTTCGGAATCCTGTTAAGCATTTTTATGGGAGACCTGTGCATCAAAAATAAAGTGGAGCAGAACCTTTTGGAAGGCGAAACCAGAGAACTTTTTGGTGGAAGGCTTCTGCTGCGCAGGCATCATAACAGAGGGGCGGCATTGAATTTCGGAGAGCGAAAGCGTTCTGTGATCGCTGCCCTTTCTCTTCTGTTAACGGCTTTTGCCCTGGGAGCGTTGCTCCTTAGTCTGGGGCAGAAGGGAAACGGGATGCTGAAAGCGGGATTGTCCCTGCTTGTGGGAGGCGCCTTCAGCAACACTTACGACAGACTGAAAAGAAAGTATGTGGTGGATTATATCAGCTTTGGCGTAAAGTGGAAGAGACTTAGAAAAGTGGTGTTTAATGTATCGGATTTCTGCATTATAATAGGCGCGTTGCTGGCGGCTTTTGGGGCCGGGCGGTAACGCGCCTGTTTTAATCAGTTTTTGAACAAACAGCTTTTGAGCAGTCAGTCCTTGAGGCAGCCTGTTTTTCAGGCTGTGATCAAAGTACCTGTTTTCCCCTTTATGGAATCCTTGACACATTTCATGGAAGTGATGAGTACTCTGCCGTTTGGAACCTTTTGCAGATACTCCACAGCTGCTTCAATCTTGGGCAGCATGGTGCCCGCCTCGAACTGCCCTTCTGCGATATACTGTCTTGCCTGCTCCAGATTCATTGCAGAAATGGGCGTCTGATCCTGTGAGCCGAAATCCCTGTATACATAGTCTACAGAAGTCAGAATAATTAACTCGTCACAGGCAAGGTCTGCCGCAAGCTTTCCGGCGATGGCATCCTTTTCGATGACGGCGGAGGCTCCCTTCAGCGCATTCTTCTGCTCGATAACGGGAATGCCGCCTCCTCCGCAGGCGATCACCACCTGATCGGCCTCGGCCAGCGTGCGGATGGCTTCTATTTCCACGATATCAATGGGCTTGGGAGCCGCCACCACCCGGCGGAATCCCTTGCCGGGATATTCCTTCACATAATTGCCCTTTTTTAACTCGATCTCCGCATCCTCTTTGGACATATAACGTCCAATCACCTTGGTGGGCTCGTAAAAGGCCTCATCGTAGGGGTCGACGGTGACCTGGGTCAGTATAGTGCTTACCGGTTTGGAAATGCCTCGGCTTAAAAGCTCCGCCCGCAGTGAGTTTTGAATGTCATAGCCCACATAGCCCTGACTCATTGCGGAGCATACGCACATGGGCGCCGGCGTGTAATCAATATACACCCGGCGAAGCTCTGTCATGGCCTTGTGGATCATGCTGACCTGGGGACCGTTGCTATGGGTGATGGTCAGCTGATAATCCTCCTCCACCAGATCGGCCAGGGCCCTGGCGGTTATCTTGACGGCGTCCCACTGCTCTGTGGTGGTGTAGCCGAGAGCGTCATGTCCAAGGGAAACAACTACTTTCTTCTTACTCATAGAAATACCTCTCTGTCTCATCTGAAAATCTGTAAATATGAAATAAGTATACCATAATCTGAAAAAAGTGTATAGTGAAAATCAGTCCGCTGCAAGCTGGCGTATTACCTGATCCAGCACCTGAAAATAGGTTTCAAAGGTTTTGCGGCAGCAGCCGGGGTTATCTATGACGATTCCCTCGCTGCGAAGGCCTGTCAGGGCAAAGCCCATAGCCATCCGGTGGTCGTCGTAGGTGTGTATTAGAGCGGGCTTCGGTGTGCCGGGCCATATGGTGATGCTGTCCTGATCCTCTCTGCAGCGGATGCCCATTCTGCCAAGCTCTGTGCAGATAGCCCTCATACGGTCGCATTCCTGGAAACGGATGTGGCCAATGCCTGTGATGGTGGTGGGGCCGTCTGCAAAAGGGGCAATGGCGGCCAGAGTGATAGCCTGATCTGAGCAGGCGGACATATCAGCCTTGATCCCGTGAAAAATTCCCTGGTCCGGCGGGGTCACTAAAATCCCATCCTCGGTATCTTTTACGCCGCAGCCCATCTGCTCCAGAATCTTCAGGAAAGCCACATCCCCCTGCAGAGAATGAAAATGTACATGGCTTGTGACTACGGGGATTCCAAGAAGAGGCGCTAAAGCATAAAAATAGCAGGCGGCGGACACATCCGGTTCTATCCTGTAGTCAAGAGCCTGATAGCGCTGCCCTTTTTTAGTGAGAAAAAGCCCTGGCTTCGGCTGCAGAACCTGCACTCCAAACTGTTCCATCATTTTGCAGGTCATTTCGATGTAAGCCATGCCGTGGGAGCCTTCCACCTGAATGGAAAAATCCTCAGGACAGAGGCAGGAGGAAATCAACAGAGCGCTTAAAAACTGGCTGCTGTGGCCAATGTGGATGGAAATGGAATTTTTGCAAAAGCCGTCTCCGCAAAGCGTGAAGGGGAAAAAGCCCCTTTCTCCTTGATAGGTGATCCTGCATCCCAGCTCCTCTAAGGAAGAAAGGAGGGGAGCCATGGGGCGTCTGCGCATCTGCCCGGAGGCGTCCATATGGTAAATCCCCTTGGAAACGCCCAGACAGGCGGTGAGAAAACGTGCCGCCGTACCGGCGCTTCCCACATACAGGGAGGCCTCCCCCTTGGGAATTTGGCCGCCCAGTCCCTTTACCGTAATCTCACAGGCATCCTCCCGGGCTACAGCCTCAAAGCCCAGGGACTGGACGCATTTCAGAAAGTGCCTGGAATCGTCGGAAAACAGCGCTCCCCGAAGGATGGACTGGCCGGAGGCCAGGGTGGCTAAGAGCAGCGCCCGGTTTGTAATGCTTTTGGACCCGGGGACGCTTACTGTAAGGGGACCCCGGAACGAATTGTTCCTGCCCTGAAG
>NZ_CEWDFQ010000299.1:0-3872 GCF_982438285.1 Acetatifactor sp.
ATTTTATTTCCATGGTGCTTGTCGGGCTGTTTTCTTATGCTCTGTTCAATGTAGACAACGGTGTTATAAACACCTTGCTTCGTGAGCTTAACTTAAAAGAATATAACTTTTATCTTGAGCCAAACGTCTGGCCGTTTATCATCGTTGCAGTTCAGGTCTGGAAAGGGCTTGGATACGGAAGTGTAGTGTATCTCTCCGTCATCAGCAGCATTGACAGCGGTATTTATGAGGCTGCGCGGATTGACGGCGCCGGCAAATGGCAGCAGATACGTCACCTGACGCTTCCCTTGATCAAACCAACCTTCATTTTGCTTTTTATGTTTAACCTTGGCAGTATTTTAAAGGGACAATTTCAGCTCTTCTATCAGCTGATTGGCTCCAACGGTGTCCTTTATCCAGTCACAGATATTATAGACACCTATGTATACCGCTCTCTGACTGTCAACTTTGACATTGGCATGGGATCTGCGGCAGGTGTGTTCCAGTCTGTTTTTGGCTTTATTCTTGTGGTTTCCGTAAATGCAATTGTAAGGAAAATCAACGATGAATATGCACTGTTTTAGGGAGGCTGCTATGCGAAAAAAACATCATCACCAAGAAAGCATTTCCTTTTCCATCATAGGTTATTTTGTCATGACGGTAATTACGCTCATCTGCGTTATTCCTTTCTGGCTTTTGATTGCCGGAAGCTTTTCCGATGAACATGACATCCTGACAGAGGGCTTTAAGCTTTTCCCCTCTCATATCACCCTAAACGCTTACCGGTCTATTTTTACTGGCTGGAAAAAGATTGTCACCTCCTATGGCGTCACAATACTGGTAACTGTGTCAGGGACAGCAGCGGCTCTGATCGTTACCTCCATGACCGGCTATGTGCTTCAAAGAAGCGACTTTAAGGCTCACAACAAGGTATCATTCTTTATTTACTTTACCTCACTATTCAGCGGCGGCGTTATACCCAGCTATCTGCTGATTGTAAAATACCTGGGCTTGAAGAACAATTTGCTGGCCTTGATATTGCCCTCCATGCTGACACCTTGGTTCATATTTCTGATGCGCAATTTTATTAAGTCCATTCCTTTCACCATTATTGAGGCCGCCAAAATCGACGGCGCCAATGACTGGAAAATATATGCTAATATCGTATTACCGCTTTCTAAATCAGGCCTTGCCACCGTCGGACTGTTCATAGCGCTAAATTATTGGAATGACTGGTATCATGCAAGTCTTTATATAACCGATGAAGCCATGTACCCATTGCAGTATCTGCTGTATCGCATGCTGTCCAATGCCGAATACATGAAGCAGGCGGCTGCCGCCGGCATTTTTCTGGAGGCCGAAGCCTTGCCCAGTGAAACACTTAAAATGGCAACTGCCGTTATCGTTACCGGGCCCATACTGCTGCTGTACCCTTTTGTTCAAAAATATATGGTTAAAGGTATTTTAATCGGCGGCGTCAAAGGCTGACCCCACATCATAAGAGAAAACAGCAGGCTCCGTAATTTGCCTGTTACATAAAAGGAGGTATTTCTCATGAAAAAAATTACAACACTAGCTCTAAGCGTATTGTTAATGCTAAACCTGGCTGCATGCAGCCAGACAGACTCTGGCACTTTTGGCACCTCTGCAGCAGAAAGCATTTCTGGCACCGATTCTGCAGCTGCAAAAGCATCAGATACGCAGGACGATCCCTTTGCAGAGGAAGTAGAATTGCTGCTTTATTCCTCTGGTTCCTCCGGCCAGGACACCGAAATGGTCATGGAAGAATTTAACAAAAAGCTCAAGGAAAAGTGCAACACCACCATCAAGGTCACCTGTCTTGGATGGGATAATTATGAAAATCAGTACAATCTGATTTTGACCTCCGGCGAAAAGGCCGATTTACTGTATGTGAATCCCAGCCTTTATAACCGCTATGCATCTTCCGGCGCCTTTACGGATCTGACAGAATTATTCCCAACGTATATGCCCAAAACCTATTCCCTGTTTACGGAAGAACAGCTGCAGCAGATAAAGGTAAACGGCTCTATCTATATGATTCCTTCTTATGAGGGCAATTTCAGTCAAAACGGTATCTTTTACCGTTCAGATCTTGCCCAAAAACACAACGTAGGTGAAATCAACAGCCTGGAAACTCTGGAAGCCTATATGGATGCCATTGCGCAAAACGAAACGGATATCAGACCTATCGATGGAAATCCCGAAGGTGCGCTTTTCCAGCTTTTTAAGGCATATTATGGCTTTGAAAGTATTGCAGGCTCCAACACATCTATTATAATGGTAAAAAGCTATGATGACATTGAAAACATTATAGCCTATCCCTTTACAGACGAATATGTTGAGTGGGCCCACAAAATGAAGGATTGGGCAGATCGTGGTTTTTGGAGCAGCAACGCGCTATCCTCCACGATGGATCCCTGGAGCAGCATTCAGGTGGGAACCAGCGCCATCACCCAGGCAAACGCCGACGGCGCCAACAACATGATGAAAATTATGGCTGAAAAATTACCTGATGCCACCTGTGCCTATTGGAGCCTGGCAGATTTAACCGGATATTCCTATTTGAATCCTGTACAGGAAAATGGTTTTGCAATTCCCGCCTCCTCTCCCAATGCGGAGCGTGCCTTGCGCGTATTGGAAATTATAAAAACCGACTCAGAGCTTTTTGATTTATGGATGTACGGTATCGAAGGCTACCACTACGATCTCACAAGCCAGGGAGAGCTTATCCGTCCGGCAAATGGTCAGGATCCTGCTGCTGTAAATACACACAGTATGAGCGGCGCTCAATACGCAATGCGTGTCAAGGATTTAATGCGCTTTGATGTAGGCGGCTGGGAAGGCTACGATGCCCTTATAAAGCATTTGCAGGAAATCGAGGTTCCCAATAAATTTGGTGCCGTCGCATTAGATTACACAAACGTATCGGCAGAGCTGGCAGCAGTCACACAGGTTGTCCAGCAATACGGTTCTCCTCTCAACATCGGAATTGTCAACGATGTGGACGAAGCCATCGAGGAATACCGCAGCCAGCTGAAAACTGCCGGAGTTGATAAACTGTTAGCAGAAGTTACCGCACAGATGAAAGCCTATTACGAAGCAAACGGTATTCAGTAAAACAAGCGGCCTTAAAGCAAGGGGGATGCAGCTTATATAAGTTACATCCTCCTATCATACCTTAAAAAGGAGGATTGTCATGTTCAGCACAAAGGGAAACTATTCATTCCAAAGGTTAGCATTTCTGGCAGCCACCACTGTGCTGTTGTTAATCACCGCATTTGTATGTATCGTGCAGCTGTTCTCCAAAATTACAAGGCAGCAGGCTATCCTGTTCAACCAAAGCATCCTTGAGAGCAATGCCGGCGCAGAGCAAAGATTGACTGCCTCCGTAAAAGATATTTTTAACAGCGCAAGCTTTGATACGTCCCTATTTGAGCTGATAAATTACGATTCTGTTTCTCCCCAGGCTTTGCTTTCTGGGCTGAAACAGCTTGATACCTATCTTGATAATGCCTATTTTATCGACTCTTTTTATATTTATAACTGTAAAAACCAAACAATTTATGTTTCCTCTCCCAATGCGGTGGAAGCCGTTTGGACGCTAAACTCATTTTATGACCCGGGAGCTCTTGAGCTGATTGCATCCTATACGGATTATGAAAATATGGAACCGATTTTTCGAAATTTAACCGTATCCTACCCAAAGCTTGAACAGATTCCTCTGGTCACTTTTTTGCGTTATGACACTCTTTCACAGCCTGACCATTCAAGCGTTCTGATCATCAATATCCGCCAGGACCTTTTCTTTGAACAGATGAATATCCTGACAGAAAACACGGGGTCTCATTTATTTTTGGTTCACAGAGAGGGAG
>NZ_CEWDFQ010000300.1:0-3866 GCF_982438285.1 Acetatifactor sp.
ATATAAGAATAGATCACATAAATATGGTTTCTTGCAGCGCATTCCGACAGCTGCTTTTGAAACGCAATGCTTCCGGCCTTCTGGGCTGCCTGCGCCGCCTGGTCCCGTTCCAGCCCATATCCGGTGTGACACAGCTCCGGGAAACAGATAATATCCGCTCCTGCGCCGCCGGCTCTGTCAATATAAGCAAGGCATCTTTTCAGATTTTTTTCCATTTCCCCGGGCTGCGCCTTAAACTGCGCCACCGCTGTTTTCAGCATTCTGCTCATTTTTTCTTCTCACCGCCGTAATTATTCATAATATAATCCCACATAAGTTTTGCTCCTTCCATGGAGGTAATGTCATTTATATCTACCAAAACATTGATCTCCGTGATACATATGCCATCCACATAGGGCGCAAGCCTCTTCACGATCGCTTCCAATTCCCGCGCGTTTGGCCCTGCTGATTCATTGCAGCTTGAACCAGGTGAAAAGATGCCTTCCAGCACATCGATATCCAGGCACAGCATTACCCGCTCCGTTTTGTCAGTGGCTCTTTTAAGAATCTCCTCCACTGTCTTATCCACGCCCATTTCAAAAAAAGCCGTATTGTGGATGACATGATACCCCGTTTCCTCCACATATTCATAAAATTTCGGATACACATATCCCCTTACCCCAAACTGGACTACATTGCCAGCGTCCACATTGGGCAGATTCAAAATGTTGCGCAGCGGGCTGGAATGGGAATACTTTCCGCACCAGGTATCCTCCGCCAGAGTATCGAAATGGGCATCCATATAAATGACTCCCATTTTCCCTTCGGTCATATCGTGCACTGCCTTAACCGCCGGAAAATTCACGGAGCAGTCTCCCCCAATGATAACAGGCTTGCGGCCGTCCTCCATTATCCCCTTGATTGCCTCCTCCATGCCTGTGTATGCCTGCATCCAGTCATACACAGGCAAATCTCTCACAAGCCCATAATCCTTTACAGAAAGCTTCGCAAGGTCCAGCATCCGCCAGTTTTCCACATCAAATATCCTATTATTTTGGATTCTTCCTATGAACCTCTCCGCGCACTGCTTTACGCTTTGGGGCGCGTATTTCGCGCCGGGCCTGCCGTTTACGTCTCCCTGATCCCATACGATCCCCAAAATCCCATATTTCTTGTCCGCCTGCTCATTTTCTTCATTGATGTTCAGCAACATGTCCTTTCCATCCTCCTGTTTCTAAATCCCCAAATAGGATCTCTTTATTTCATCGTTTTGCTTCAGCTCCTTAGCGCTTCCCTGATAGACGATCTGCCCTATCTCAAGGACATACGCCCTGTGCGCAACTGCCAGCGCCATCTGGGCATTCTGTTCTACCAGCAGGATCGTCATATTCTGTTCCTTGTTGATTTGATGGATCGTCTTGAAAATGCCCTGTACGATAATAGGCGCAAGTCCCATGGATGGCTCGTCCAGCAGCAATAGCTCCGGCTTTGCCATCAACGCCCTTGCTATGGCCAGCATCTGCTGCTCGCCGCCGGATAATGTCCCTCCCAGCTGCCTTCTGCGCTCCGCCAGCCTGGGAAACATATCATATATTTTCTCCATGTCTGCGGAAATTTCCTGTTTATTTTTTCTCAGATAAGCCCCCAGCGTGATATTTTCTTCCACCGTAAGCATCGGGAATATCCCTCTTCCCTCGGGCACCTGTGAGATTCCTCTCTTTACAATGTCATATTCCTGCAAGGAGCTGATATCCTTTCCCTGAAACAGTACGGAACCCTTTTCCCGCTTCAGCACCCCTGATACCGCGTTAATAGTCGTTGTCTTTCCCGCGCCGTTTGGGCCGATCAGCGCCACGATCTCTCCCTTTGCAATCTGCAGGGATATTCCCTTTAAAGCAGGAATAACGCCATAATTGATCTTCAAATCTTTTAATTCCAAAATTGGAGTCATCTGCTTATCTCCTCTATTCTATCTCGATTGTCCCGCTTCCCAGGTATGCCTCTATTACCCTTTGATCCTGCTGGATTTCCTCCGGCAGTCCCCGGGCAATAATCTCCCCGTGATCCAATACTATGATCCGGTCGGATATATTCATAACAAACCGCATATCATGCTCAATCAGCAATACATTCACCTTCATTTTATCCGTAATATAGCGGATCACCTCTGACAGCTCATCCTTCTCTGCGCTGTTCATGCCGGCTCCCGGCTCATCCAGCAGAATCAGCTTCGGCTTCATGGCTAACGCCCTTGCGATCTCCAGCAGGCGCTGCTTTCCATAGGGCAGATTCACCGAAAAATCATCCTCCAAGTCCCTAAGGCCTACCACATCTAAAACCGCTTCGCATTCCTCCACTATTTTCCTTCTCTTTGCCCGAAAGCCTTTTCCAAAGAGAAAGGCATCCCTGATTCCTTCCGTATTGCATTCCCTGTTCGCCGCCAGCAGATTCTCCAATACTGTCATGTTTTTAAAAAGCCTGATATTCTGAAAGGTTCTGGCGATTCCCAGCCGTCCTCTCTCATATGCTTTCTTGTCTGTGATATCTTCCCCACAGAAAAATATCTTTCCTTCCGATGGCTGATACACACCTGTCAGCAGGTTGAACAAGGTCGTTTTCCCCGCGCCGTTGGGTCCGATCAAAGTAAGAATCTCGCCCTCCTTTTGCTGTAATGTCACCTCGCTGACTGCGGTCAGACCGCCGAAGGAAATGGTCAGCCCCTTTACCTCCAATACATTACTCATCAGCAGCCCCTCCCGCCTGCAGCTTGTAAATATTCCGTTTTCTCTTTTCCTGGCCATAAATCCCCATAGGCTTAAAATTCATCATTACCACCAGCAAAATCCCATACAGCATCATGCGAAGCTCGCTGAAGGAACGTAAAAGCTCCGGCGCGACCGTCAATATCACCGCTCCAATGACAGAGCCCGGGATGCTTCCGATACCGCCCAAAACCACCATTGCCAGTATCGTTGCCGAGTCGTTAAACAGGAAGGTATCCGGGCTGATAAAGGAAACATAGGTGGCATAAATAGAGCCCATGACCCCCGCAATCATTGCGGATAAGGTAAAGGCCAGCAGCTTATATTTCACCGGATAAATTCCAATCGACTGGGCTGCAATTTCATCCTCCTTTACGGTCATCATAGCAATTCCAAAACCCGAAGTCGTCAGCCGGCTTAAAAATATGGTAATAGCCGCCACAAAAGCCAGTACCAAATAATAAAAGGCCGTCTTGCTGTCCAGCTCCCATCCGAAAATGCTTGGGGAAGGAATTCCCGGCAATCCCATCGGGCCGCGCGTAATGTCGATTTCATTTACCAATACCAATCTCACGATCTCACCAAAGCCCAGAGTGACGATGGTCAGATAGTCACCCTTTAGGCGGCTGGTTGGGAGGCCAAGAACAAATCCCGCAAGTCCCGACACTGCAATGCTGGCAAATAACGTGAGCCAAAAGGACATATTGAAATTCAGCATCAGCAGCGCCGTGGCGTAGGCTCCAATTCCATAGAAGGCCGCGTGTCCCATGGACAGTTGTCCGGCAAAGCCTGACACGAGGTTCAGGCTTAAAGCCAGTCCAATGTAAAGCCCGCTGGTTATAAGCACGTGCATGACATAGGTACTTTTTACTGCCAGCGGAAGTATCAGCAAGCCACAGACCGCCAGAAGCGTCAGGATTCTTTTTTGTTTTTGGCTGCACTCTATGATTCTTTTTCCTATTTTCATCTTTTCACACCTACACCTTCTCCTGCTGCTTTTTGCCCATGAGTCCCGAAGGGCGAACGATCAGAATTATTATCATCACTGCAAAGGCAAAGGCATCCCTATATCCCGAAGATATGTATGCGCTTCCCAGTATCTCTACAACCCCAACCAGAAAACCG
>NZ_CEWDFQ010000301.1:0-3864 GCF_982438285.1 Acetatifactor sp.
AGCATGCGGCTGTTAACCGCAGTGTCGTTGGTTCGAGTCCAACAGGGGGAGCTTTAGCAAATCCCGGAAGCGCTTCCCTGTAAGGCCTGCCGGGATTTTTTCTTTGGAAACCGCAAATTACAAAAGCTCTTTGCAAGAGGAGAAAAAAGAGGTAAAATGAATAAGATATCCCCAGAGATTTTGCTCTGGGAAGGAAATGGAGGAAGCTATGGGCGTTTTATCCGGTTTGGAACCTGGCAATGTATTTTATTATTTTGAAGAAATTACAAAAATTCCCCACGGTTCGGGAAATGTAGATCGTATCAGCGATTATCTGGCGGCTTTTGCAAGGGAAAGGAATCTCTTCTGCATTCAGGATAAATGGAAAAACATTATTATCGTTAAGGAGGCCTCTGCGGGCTATGAGACGGAGCCTGCCGTAATTTTGCAGGGGCATATGGATATGGTGGCGGTAAAAAAGCCGGACTGCTCCATTGACCTGGAAAAGGACAGCCTTCGGGTAGCTGTGCGGGGAGATGAAATTTATGCGGAAGGCACCAGCCTTGGAGGTGACGACGGCATAGCGGTGGCGTATGCCCTTGCACTTTTGGATGCGGATAATATAAAGCATCCCCGGCTGGAGGTTGTGATCACAGTGGATGAGGAGGTGGGCATGGAGGGCGCAAGGCAGATCGATCTTTCCATGCTGCGCGGGCATAGGATGCTGAATCTGGATTCTGAGGAGGAAGGAATTTTTCTGACCAGCTGTGCAGGAGGGGCCAGAGTGGACTGCCGGGTGCCGGTGGAATGGGAATCCTTTGAGGGCATAGCTTACGAGGTGCTCGTGGAGGGATTAAAAGGCGGACACTCGGGTACGGAAATTCAGAAGGAGAGAGGTAACGCCAACTGCCTGTTTGCCAGGCTCTTGTGGAATTTGACGGAAAAGATGGACGTGGGGATACACGGGCTGGAAGGAGGGCTTGCGGACAACGCCATACCAAGGCAGACGAAGGCCGTACTTGTGATCGAGCCCAAGGACAGCGCTTCCTTTGCGGAGATCTGTGATGTGACCGCCGCCAGAATCGGAGAGGAGCTGGCAGTGAAGGACCCGGGCTTTACCATTGCTGTGGCAGAGATGGGAAAGGGGAGCTTTTCCTGCGTCAATCGCCGGGATACTAGAAGAACTGCCGCCTTTTTAAACAGTCTGCCTAACGGTGTGCAGGCTATGAGCGCGGATTTGCCGGGGATGGTGGAGACCTCTTTGAACCTGGGAATTCTGACGCTGGACAAGGGAGAGATTTGTGCGGAATTCTCGGTGCGCAGCAGTGTGGAAAGTGCAAAGGAAGCTTTGATTGCCAGGTTGTCCTGCATTACCAAGCTCGCTGGAGGGAATCAGACGGTGACAGGGGATTATCCGGGATGGAAGTATCGGGCGGATTCTCCTCTCAGGGAAAAGATGGTTGCTTTGTATGAAAAAATGTACGGAGAAAAGCCAAAGGTGGAGGCCATTCACGCGGGATTGGAATGTGGGCTTTTGGGAAGCAAGATCAGTGATCTGGACTGTGTTTCCTTTGGACCGCAGATAAGCGATATCCATACCACAGAGGAGTCTTTGAGTATTTCCTCCACAAAGCGCGTGTGGGAATATCTGGTGCGGCTGCTGGAAGAAAAGGATTAAGAAAGCTGTTTTTTTGATTTTCAGGAAGGGAAGCGCTGGAGAGCGCGGGTGATTTTGTGGGATTTGACAAAGAAAAAATCAAACAGATAAAAGGATTGATGGTGTTTGGAGCGGTGCTGGTGCTGGCGATCATTTACAGCAGCTCGGTGGTGGCAGGCATTGTTCTGGCCATCAACATTGCAAAACCGTTTATCTATGGCGGGGCAATCGCTTTTGTTTTGAACATCCCCATGAAGCTGGTGGAGAACAAGCTGTTAAGGAAATGGCGCGGAAAGGCAGCCGATAAGCTGAAGCGTCCGATCAGCATGGTCCTGTCCATCCTGCTGGTGATTTTGATTATCGCGGTGGTGTTTAATACAGTGGTGCCTCAACTGACGGCTACTATTGCAGAGATAGGGAGAAAAATCCCGGAATTTGCACAACAGGTGGTGAGCATGCTGGACGAATTCAGTCAGAATTACCCTCAGCTGGAGGAGCAGGTATCGAAGCTGGAGAGCCTCAGGATTAATTGGGAAAGTCTTTCAGACGGCGTGATTGATTTTTTGAAAAACGGCATGAGCAGTATGCTGACCTCTACGGTTACCTTTGCAAGCAGCGTGATCGGCGGCGTGGTGAATCTCTTTATTTCCGTTGTGTTTGCACTGTATATCCTGGGGCAGAAAGAAAAGCTGGAGGATCAGGGGAAACGTATTGTTACAGCCTACTTCCCCAAGAAGGCATCCGATAAAATTCTTGAGGTGATGGCGCTTTTGTATAAGAATTTCAGCAATTTTATCACCGGACAGTGTACGGAGGCTGTTATACTGGGAGCCATGTTTGTGATTGCCATGACGATTTTCCGTATGCCCTATGCGGTTTTGGTTGGGGTTTTGGTGGCCTTTACGGCGCTGATTCCCATTGTAGGCGCCTTTATCGGCTGTATTGTGGGTGCATTTCTGATTTTGATTGACGATCCCATTCTGGCAATCTGGTTTGTACTAATGTTCTTAGTGCTGCAGCAGCTTGAGGGAAATCTGATTTATCCCAAGGTGGTGGGCAATTCCGTGGGACTGCCCTCTATGTGGGTTTTGATGGCCGTAAGCCTTGGAGGAAGTCTGTTTGGCGTAGCCGGCATGCTGTTTTTCATCCCTCTTTTTTCCACCTTTTATGTTCTGCTTCGGGAGAGTGTAAACAGCAGAAATACCGCAAAGCAAGCCTTGCAGAAGGTCCGGGCAGACCAGGAAATGGAGGAAATGCAGATATCCGGGCCGGAGGATGATATGGAGGAAAAAGATGAGTGATTTTGATTATAAAAAGGTAAAAGACCCTGAATATTTTCAGGAGAACAGACTGCCCGCCCATTCGGATCATGTGTTTTATCCGAATATGGAGGCTATGAAACGGAAGGAAAACAGCTTCCGGTACAGTTTAAACGGTTTGTGGAAGTTTGCTTATGCAAGAAACTATCACTCTGTGATAAAGGGGTTTTGGTCTGCAGATTATGACTGCAGATCCTGGGAGGATATCCGGGTGCCCGCCCATATCCAGCTGGAGGGCTATGATATTCCTCAGTATGTAAATGTACAGTATCCCTGGGACGGCAGGGAGCAGATTGAGCCGGGGCAGATACCGGAGGAATTTAATCCTGCAGCCTGCTATGTGAAATATTTCCAGGTGCCTGAAAGCATGAAAGAGGGACCCGTCTATATTTCTTTTCAGGGTGTGGAAAGCGCTCTGGCTCTTTGGTGCAACGGTTCCTTCGTGGGCTATGGAGCGGACAGCTTTACTCCTTCTGAGTTTGATCTGACCCCCTTCTTGCAGGAAGGAGAAAACAAGCTGGCGGCGGTGGTTTTTAAATGGTGTGCGGGAAGCTGGTGCGAGGATCAGGACTTTTTCCGGTTTTCCGGGATTTTCCGGGATGTTTATCTCTACACCGTGCCTGGCGTACATATAAGGGATTTAAAGGTGCGCACTCTTTTAAATGACAGCTTTGACCGGGCGGTTCTGGCTCTTGATTTGGAGCTGACAGGCAAAGGACGGATTGCCGCCCTTTTATACCGGGAGGGGGAAGAAGGCCAGTCTGCAGGGGAATGGAAGGGTGAGGCGGATGAAGAAACCCATATTGAGATTCCTGTGGAGCATCCTGCGCTGTGGAGCGCCGAGGAGCCGAATCTTTATCAGTTAGTGATTCAGGTGGCGGCGCCGGAGGGAGAGCTTGAGGAGGTTGT
>NZ_CEWDFQ010000302.1:0-3837 GCF_982438285.1 Acetatifactor sp.
CCGAGGCTCCGCCCAGGGACTACGGGGAGCGGGCGGTGCAGCCCTGAGGGAAAAAGGCATTTTGATGCGGAATATCAGACAATCCGTCAATAGACAGAAAAGATAACAGCAGGAGCTTTCGTGATCTTTCCATCTGTCTGCGCAAAAATCCCCCGGCCGGGATGTCTTTGCTGACGTCCCTGCCGGGGGTATTTCGTATAGGATATTTTCCGGGCGCTCAGCGCTCCGATACCAAACCAGCCCGCCGCTCCATCCAGATAGGACAGAAGAAATACACCGACAGACCCAGGAGGATCACCAGGATCCCCAGGCCCTGCTGGACGGCGATCCGCTCTCCCAGAATGAAGAAGGCCAGGATACAGGTGCCCACGGGTTCGCCCAGGATTCCCATAGTGACCGCCGTTGCGGAGATGTCCTTCAGCAGCAGGTTAAAAACGAACTGGCCGCAGATGGTGGAGAGAAAGGCCAGACCCAGGAAAGCGCCCCAGGTGGCGCCGGTGTACCCGGTCAGCGGGTCTCCCTTCAGCAGGGCATAAGCCAGCAGAAAAGCGGCGCTGCTGAGATAGCCGGGGACGGAGTAGGTGACGGCGTCCAGATCCCGGCGCACCACCTGGCCGATCAGGAAGTACAGACTGATGACGCCGGCGGCAGCCAGGGCCAGAATGTCCCCGAACAGGGCACCGGCGCTGACCTGGAAGTCACCCCAGCCGATGACGGCGCTGCCGGCGATGGCGATGAGGCAGCCTGCCACCGCGCTTTTCCGGGGCCTCTCCCGCAGCAGCAGGAAGCTGAACAGCAGGGAGAACAGAGGCTGCAGGGCCACCAGTACTGTGGAACTGGACACGGAGGTGTAGCGCAGAGATTCAAACCACATGACGTAGTGGACAGCCAGCAGCAGCCCCGACAGCACGATCAGCCCCAGCCGGGAGGGCCGCAGGGTCCGCAGATATCCCCGTTTCTTCCGGTCCAGCAGAAGGAGAGGGGTCAGGGCCAGCGCCGTAAAAAGCAGCCTGTAAAAGGCGGTCACAGAGGAGGGGGCGTCGGCCAGCTTGACGAAGATGGCCGATGTGGACAGGGCGATCACGCCCAGCATGAGCGCCAGATAGGAGCCTGCCCGGTGTTTCATGAGAGCATTTCCTCCTTCAAAAAGAAACACGCGCCGATCCCAGCCCTTTCTGCGGATGAGGGGAGGTGCGGCGAGATGACATACGCATGATAGCAAACGGAGGATTCCTTGTCAAGAAACCGCCGGCAGGAGCGCTGCCTCCGCAGCCTGCTTCCTGCGATGCAAAGGGGGCTGGCTGACCTGTTTGGATCAGCCAGCCTCTTTTGCAGATTATGCGCCCTGCGTTCCGGCCACCCGGCCCCGGAGTCTTACTCCCGTTCAGCGAATTCAGGTATATGGGAGGGTATTTCAGGTGATTTCACCGAAAAACTTTCGTAAATATGTTAATATTTTGCCCATTATTTGGGATTTCCCGATTTCCCAGTATCAGAATAGTATTACAAAAGGCCAGAAGTTGCAAGGATTTCAGGTTTTGCAGGCCTCTGCCAAAATTGGCCTCAAATTGAGGCGGATTTTGACTGCCGGCCTCCGCCCCAAATGAAAGAAGGCGGGCAAGCACCCTTGGGGCTTGCCCGCCTTGCTTACCGCGGAGCAAGACCAGGCGGGGCGGATAATGGCGGCGCACAAAGGGCGCCGTTCATTTTGACCATTGTCGGCCCCGGCTTGGATTGCTGCCTGCAAAGCGATTGTTTTGCGTGACTACAACAGTCCATTATCTGCTCTGCTTTTCAGTTCAAGAATCTTTTTCTCAATGCTGCGGATCACTTCTAAAAAGCATTTATCACCCTTGCCGGTGGGGCCTTCCAGCCCCCAGTCCTCTCGGTAACGGCAGGGCACCGACGGACAGGATACATTGCACCCCATGGTAATCACAATGTCAGCCGGAGGCAGTTCCGACAGCAGCTTGCTGCGCTGCGTCTGCTCCATATCCACACCATAGAGCTGCTTCATCAGCCGGACGGCATCCTGGTTGATCTGGGGTTTGGTTTGCGTCCCTGCGGAATAGCAGTCAAACACATCCGAAGCCAGCAGCTTGCCCAGGGCTTCTGCAATCTGACTGCGGC
Source organism: Acetatifactor sp. (assembly GCF_982438285.1). Taxonomy (NCBI): domain Bacteria; kingdom Bacillati; phylum Bacillota; class Clostridia; order Lachnospirales; family Lachnospiraceae; genus Acetatifactor; species Acetatifactor sp. Next base: position 2,131 of record NZ_CEWDFQ010000302.1, read on the forward strand.
AGGAATTATGGACGCATACGAAGGCTATCTTTGGCTTTTGGGACATGACTTATCCCCGCGCCTTCTGGATCAGCGCCTTCGCCTCGTCCTTTTTGAGAACCTTGCCATAGGACACAACCTTGCCATCTACCACCAGCGCCGGGGTGGTCATCACGCCATAGGCGGCGATCTGGGCAAAATCCGTCACATGGTCAATGGTTGTTTCCATGCCCAACTCTGCCAGCGCCTCGCGGGCAGCCTGCTCCAGAGCGTTGCATTTGGCGCAGCCGGAGCCAAGCACTTTGACGCCTCCGGACGATTTGCCCGCCTCTGCTTGACACATCGCCTCGGGCGTACAGCTGCCGCAGCAGCAAGAAGTCTTTTCCTCGTTTTTGTTTTTGTGAAACAGTCCCATGGTTCATACCTCCTAAATTAAATGAAAAGAAATTGGAATATATTGAACAAGTAGCCTACCAGAATAATGCCAACGGTGCACACGCCGATAAACAGGGCCAGCAGCCTCGGCTTGACCGCCTTCCGCAGCATAATGAGGGACGGCAAACTCAGCGTGGTCACCGACATCATAAATGACAGGATGGTGCCAAGCTGTGCGCCTTTTGCCAGCAGGGCTTCCGCCACCGGAATGGTGCCGAAAATATCCGCATACATGGGAACGCCCACCAGGGTCGCCAGGAGCACACCGAAGGGGTTATTGCTGCCCAATATAGCCGTGATCCAGCTTTCCGGTATCCAGTTGTGGATCACTGCTCCGATCCCCACGCCCACCAAAATATAGGGAAACACCTTTTTGAAGGTGGAAACAACCTGCTCTTTTGCGTACTGCACACGTTCAGCTTTGGTAAGGGTGGGAGACTCAATATCCACGCCTCCGGCGGAAAGGATAAAGCTCTCCACGTACTTTTCCATGTGCAGCTTCTCGATGATCGTGCCGCCAACCACAGCAATCACCAATCCCACCAGCACATAGATCACGGCCACTTTCGCCCCAAAGACGCTCATGAGCAGTACCAAGCTGCCCAAATCCACCATGGGAGAGGAGATCAGGAAAGAGAAGGTTACCCCCAAAGGAAGTCCCGCGCTGGTGAAGCCAATAAACAGCGGGATGGAGGAGCAGGAACAAAACGGCGTTACCGTTCCCAACAGGGCCGAAATCATATTTGCGCCAATTCCATGAAACCGGCCCAGAATTTTCTTGCTTCGTTCCGGGGGAAAGTAGCTTTGGATGTAGGAGATGACAAAAATCAGGCAACACAGCAGTACGGTAATCTTGATCACATCGTAGAGAAAAAACTGAACGCTGCCGCCCATCCGCCCGCCTGTATCCAGTCCCAATACAGATAGACCATTGCCTATCAATCGGTTCAACCACTTCATTCCTAAAATCTCGTCTTGAAAGAATTGCCATACACTCATTCTGGAAGCCTCACTTTGCCTAGAATTCAAAACACATCAAAAAAATTTGATGTTTTATTCCGAAATAAACGCCATCGGTATGGGATGGCGTTTATCTGCCACAGGAAGGGCAGTGATGATCTTGCTCTGTATCGGGTGTAAGAATAGCCTGCAGTCTTTCCAGCGCCCATGCCCCTCCAGACGCGCTCAAACGGTAATTGTGTCCATTTGCCTTCCTGCCGACTGACTACGATACCGGAATCACACAGGATTTTCATGTGATAGGACAGCCCGGATTGCGTCAGGTCCATTGGT
>NZ_CEWDFQ010000303.1:0-3828 GCF_982438285.1 Acetatifactor sp.
GGATGATCACTGTGTATGTGTCCCGCAAAAGCATTCCAATGTATATTGTGCTGCAGGAGGCTTCGGACCGGTTTGTGCGCATGGTCAGGGAGGATATCGCCGGTATCCGGGTGATCAAGGCTTTGTCCAAGACTGATTATGAAACGGAGAAATTTCGTGCCATCAACAAAGAGGTGGTGGAACGGGAGCGGAAAAACGGAATGGTGATGGCCATTATAGATCCGGCCATGAATATTCTTTTGAATCTGGGACTGGTCTGCGTGATTTTCGTGGGCGCTCTGCGGGTAAATGGCGGGAACTGCGAGGTGGGAAAGATACTTGCCTTTACCACATATTTTACCATTATCCTAAACGCCATGCTGTCTATCTCCAAAATGTTTACCATATTGTCAAAGGCGATCGCCTCAGGAAATCGTATCTGGCAGGTGCTGGAGACCAAGGAGGACATGCAGGTGCTGGAGATGAAAGAGGATCAGCAGACACCGGAGGAGATCGTTTTTGAACATGTGAGCTTTTCTTATCTGAAGCAAAAGGATGCTGATATCCGGGACTTGAGCTTTCGTATAAAGCGCGGCGAGACGCTGGGGATTATCGGGGAGATCGGCTCCGGGAAATCCACAATTATCAATCTGATGATGCGGATGTATGATGCGGACCAGGGGCGCATTTTGATTTCGGGAAGAGATGTGCGCACTTATAAGCCGGGAGAACTGAAAAGCAGGTTTGGCGTTGTATTTCAGAATGATACGATTTTTGAGGATACCATTGCGGGAAATGTAACGCTGGGCAGAGAGCTTGATGAGACCCAGGTACAGGAGGCGCTTTTGTATGCCAGAGCAAGAGAATTTGTGGAGGGCCGGACAGGCAGGGAGGAGGAAGCCCTGAACATAAAGGGCGCCAATTTAAGCGGAGGCCAGAAACAGAGGGTTCTGATCGCCAGAGCCCTTGCGGCAAAGCCCCGGATATTGATACTGGACGACTCCTCCAGCGCATTGGACTACAAGACAGATGCTGCCCTGAGAAGGGGAATCAGAGAGCATTTTGAGGGAACCACTTTGGTCATTGTGGCCCAGAGAATCAGCTCCATTTTAAACGCCGATCATATTCTGGTGATGGAGGACGGGAAGGCTATCGGCTATGGAACCCATGAGGAGCTTTTGCGCAGCTGCGCCGTATACAGGGAGATCGGGAAATCCCAGATGGGAGAGGAGGTGACTGCAGGTGTCTGAGCGAAAGGGAAAGCAAAAGGACGGCAGGCGTTATTCCAGAGGCACCATTCTCCGCCTTGGAAAATATCTGCTTCACTATAAGTGGCTGCTTTGTCTGGCTCTTGTGTGTACTTTGGGCAGTAATCTTTTTTCCCTGATCGGCCCAAGGCTTACCGGCTTCGCCATCGGGGCCATAGAGCCGGGAAAGGGGAAGGTAGATTTTGAACAGGTCTTTTATTACGGGGCATGGATGGCTGGATTCTATGTGATTTCTGCCGCTATGGCATATGGACTGCAGGTACTGATGCTCACTATCAGCCGCAAGGTAGTGTATAAAATGCGTCAGGATGTATTTGAGAAGCTTTTGTCTCTTCCGGTGGGATATTTTGACATTCATCAGACAGGGGATATCATCAGCCGCATTTCCTACGATATTGATACGGTAAATGCCTCTCTGTCCAACGACCTGGTGCAGCTTCTGACTACCGTGATCACGGTGACGGGGGCTTTGGGAATGATGATCACCATTTCTCCCAGACTGGTTTTGGTGTTTGCGTTTACGGTGCCTTTGTCCATATGCCTGACAAAGTTTATCACGGGAAAGACCAGGCCGCTTTTCCGCATCCGCTCTGCGAAGCTTGGGGAGATGAACGGCTTTGTGGAGGAGATGATAACTGGACAGAAAACCTTGAAGGCCTACGGAAGGGAAGCGTACACCGTGGGGCGGTTTGACGTAAAAAACAAGGAGGCGGTGGACGCCTATTACCGGGCGGAATATTATGGAAGCATCGTAGGGCCTACCGTAAATTTTGTAAACAATCTGTCCCTGTCCCTGATCAGTGTGTTCGGCGCGCTTTTGTATCTGGCGGGAAGCATGTCCATCGGGGATATTTCCTCCTTTGTGCTCTACTCCCGGAAATTTTCCGGGCCCATCAACGAGGCGGCTAATATTATGAGCGAGCTGCAGTCCGCGCTGGCGGCTGCGGAGAGGGTGTTCCGCCTGATCGACGAGGAGCCGGAAAAGGCGGACGCCGCACAGGCCCTGGAGCTTACACACACAGAGGGAGACGTGCGGGCGGAGCATATCAGCTTTGGCTATACGCCGGACAAAACCATTATTCATGACCTGAGCTTTCACGCAAGCCCCGGAAAGCTCATTGCCATTGTGGGCCCCACCGGGGCGGGAAAGACTACCTTGATCAATCTGCTGATGCGGTTTTACGATCCCCAGCAGGGAAGTATTTTGGTGGATGAGAAGGACATCGGCGGTCTTACCAGAAAAAGCCTGAGGAAGGCTTACGCCATGGTGCTTCAGGATACATGGCTGTTTTATGGAACCATTTATGAGAATCTGGCCTATGGAAGGGAGGACGCCTCCATGGAGGATGTGATAAGGGCGGCGAAGGCGGCGCATATCCACTCCTTTATCAAAAAGCTTCCCCAGGGCTACGACACTGTTTTGACGGATGAGGGAACCAATATTTCCAAGGGGCAGAAGCAGCTGCTCACCATTGCAAGAGCCATGCTGCTGGACGCAAAAATGCTGATTCTGGATGAGGCCACTTCCAATGTGGATACCCGGACGGAATTGGAAATTCAACAGGCAATGCGTCGGCTGATGGAGGATAAAACCTGCTTTGTGATTGCCCACAGATTGTCCACCATCAAAAACGCGGACTGGATCCTTGTGGTAAAGGACGGGGAGGTGGTGGAGCAGGGCACCCATGAGCAGCTGATGGAGAGGCCCAGCTTTTACAGGCAGCTTTACAGAGCGCAGTTTGAGTAGGGTGGAGCCGTATTTCGTTACATATTGAGCTGAGGTTGGGCATACACTTTTACAAAAGGCATATAAGTGGGATTTTATATGAAAAAAGCGGCAGCGGCAATCCTGATTCTTGATTGTATATTGGGATTGCTGCTTTTTGGTTTATCTGAAAATAGACGGGCAGCGGTGACGGCTGCAGGAGGAGATGCCTCTGCGGCTGTCTGGGGCGAAGAGGCGGAGAGAAAAGAGGCGGCGGAGGATGTGAAAAAAATAGCGCTGACCTTTGACGACGGCCCACACCCCTATTACACCGAGCAGCTTCTGGACGGCTTAAAGGAACGGGGAGTACATGCCACTTTTTTTGTGACGGGAGAGCATGCACAGCTGCATCCTGATGTGATCAAAAGAATGAGTGAGGAGGGGCATCTGATCGGTAACCATACCTACAGCCATATGCAGCTTGCCAGGGACAACAGGGAGGAATTTAAAGAAGAGCTGATCAAAACAAATGAAATTATTGAGGAAATCACGGGAAAGGAGGTGCTCTATGTGCGTCCGCCCTATGGAAGCTGGGACAAGAAATTTGAATCGGAGCTAAATATGTTTCCGGTGCTCTGGAATGTGGACCCGCTGGACTGGTGCTCCTCTAATGTGTCCTGCATTACAGAAAAGGTGGTATCCAATGTGGAGGAAAACGATATAATTCTGATGCACGATTATTATGATACCACGGTGACGGCAGCCTTGAAAATTGTGGATGAGCTGATGAAGGGGGGGTATACCTTTGTGACGGTGGAGGAGATATTGTTTGACTAACAGCATGGAAACATATGCTTTAGTTATACAACATATGGC
>NZ_CEWDFQ010000304.1:0-3827 GCF_982438285.1 Acetatifactor sp.
ATGGTATCCGCCATATCTGTGCTGTCCGGCTCCTCTTCTCCCACCACCTGATAGGTGATGCTCACCCCGCCGGCCAGGTCAAGACCCAGCTTGATATCAGAAGCGCTTGCCGTGCCCGCCGGGTCTATGCCGTTTACATCCACATAGGTGATTCCTGCAAGAAGCAGAAGTACACAAAGAAGTATCACAATCCCTTTACTTTTTTTCATTCTGACGCCTCCTGTCCGGCTCTCTCTTCGCTCTGGGCCGCCTTCATCATAATGGCACACTCAATGCGCTTTCTCTGCAGCTCACATCCAATGTCATAAGCGTCGTTGATATTGCCGTGGAAGTTGTAGGAGTTAGCCGCACAGCCGCCGCTGCAGTAAAATTTTGCAAAACACTTCCTGCATTTTTCCTTGGCGTATACATTACAGCACTTGAATTCATCCCGGATATCCTCTCTGAGAATTCCCTCGTCCACATTTCCCATGAGAAATTTCTCATTCCCCACAAACTGATGGCAGGGATAAAAGTCTCCCCATGGCGTCACAGCCAGATATTCCGTCCCTGAACCACAGCCCGAAAGACGCTTTGCCACACAGGGGCCTCCCTCCAGGTCAATCATAAAGTGGAAGAAATGAAAGCCTCTGCCCTCCTTCTCCCGCTTCAGCATTTCCACGGCCAGCCTATCATACTCTTCCTTCAGCACAGGGATGTCCTCCTGTCTGATGGCATAGGGCTCCGAGGGCTGTGCCACCACCGGCTCCACAGAGATCTGTTGAAAGCCCAGATCTGCCAGATGAAGCACATCCTTGAAAAAATCCAGGTTATTGCGGGTAAAGGTTCCACGCACATAATAGTTCATCTGTCCTCTGCTTTCGGCCACACGCTGAAACTTGGGGACAATCAGATCATAGCTTCCCTGTCCCCCTCTGAAAGGACGCATAGCGTCATGCACTTCCTTCCGTCCGTCAATGCTGAGCACAACATTTGCCATTTCCTGATTGAGGAATGCAAGAATTTCATCATTCAAAAGAACGCCGTTTGTGGTCAGCGTAAACCGAAACTTTTTATTATGAGGCTTTTCCAGGCTTCTCCCATATGCAACCAGGTCTTTTACCACCTGCCAGTTCATAAGGGGCTCCCCGCCAAAAAAATCCACCTCCAGGTTCACCCTGTTTCCGGAATTTTCCACCAGAAAGTCCAGCGCTTTTTTCCCCACCTCAAAGCTCATCAGAGCCCTTCTGCCATGATATTCCCCTTCCTCTGCAAAGCAGTATCTGCAGGCAAGGTTACAGTCATGGGCGATATGCAGGCACAGGGCTTTCACCACAGTCTGTCTGTTTTTAAAATCAAACACATAATTTTCATAAATGTCGGGAGCAAAGAGCTGTCCCGCCTTCTCCAGCGCGAGAACCTCGTCCACCGCTTCGGTAATCTCCTCTGCCGGATAGGGAATATTGGCAAGATTCAAAACAGCGGCCTTAATGGTATCCGCATCCTTGATGCCTTCCGTCACAAGGGGCTCAACCAGTGAAATCATATCATACACGATATCATCCACCACATGGACAGAACCGCTGTTTACGTCCATGACAATATTGTACCCATTGCTTTTGTATTGGTGTATCACAGATTTTATTCCTTTCTATCAATGTACAATGTACGGATCTCTTCATAAAAACAAAAATACAAGACTCAGTAAATAAGCAGCGACCAAAATCGCTGCTTACGTTAGTCTCGTAGTCTCTTTTTTTGGCATCCTGTCTGTTATTTCAGCTTTTCACAGCTCTGATTGCCTACAGTACAGGAAGTCTTGCAGGCTGACTGGCAGGAAGTCTGGCACTCGCCGCATCCGCCCTTTTTCATGGATTCCTTCATATCTCTCGTGGTCAAGGTTTTAATATGCTTCATTTTTAAAACAGCCTCCTTATGCTTTTGCTTTTAAAGTCAATGCACTCATAAACTTTTAGTAGTATATCATAAATCTTCGATTTGTAAAAGGGTTTTTTACAAAATAATACAACAGCAGTACAATTCCCTTAACTGAGCATGCCTCCCAGCATGCCGCCGCCCGCACACAAAACCATCGTTGTGAGAAAAGAATCCGTAAGCTCTTTGACAGAATGGTTTACCGCAAGAGATATCGCCACAAGCACAAGAAAGTAGACGCCTCCCATAAACAGCCCCCATAAAAATCTCCTGCTTCCCATCCTTTTTCCCGTTAAAAAACCAGCCAAAAAGGTAGCGGCCACATAAATGACAATAATGGCGATTGACACAATCTTTTCCGTAAGCCCCAGCTTAAAAAGCAAAAAAGCCAGCAGAAGCAGGAGCGCCGCTGTTACTATGTAAGAAAAAAGCAGGCATTTAAGCAGGAAGATAACGGGCACCTTTTTTTCCGTCGAAACTCTTTCCATTGAATCCTCCCATGTCTTTTTGATAGGATAACAAGCCTCTGTTACTAAATTATATTCCGCTCTCCCTCAAAACTTGACATCTGTTTTTCCTTACTTACGCTGTCCGTAAACCCCGCGAAAAGCCCGATAGGTTCTGTTCATTCCCTCCTGAAAATCCAGATATTTCATGCCCAGCTCCTCTTTGCTCTTTTCATTGGAGTAAAGCTGCGTCTCCTCCTTTGTCACGGGAAAAGGCAGAGGAATCCCCTTCTCCTGCGCCTGGGAAACTGTAAGGGGAATCTCTTCAAGCCCTTCCCCTGCAGCCTTTCTCAGAGCGTCAATAAACCGGGGATAATCCACAATCTCATCCTGGCAGAGATTGTAGGCCTGTCCGTAGCTTCTTTCATTGAGCATACATCTGGATACGGCCCGGGCGGCATCCTTCACATAAACAAACTGAAAACGTCCGGCAGCATCCGTGATACAGGGAAGAATTCCCTGTTCTACCGCAAGGCGGATAAACCAGGCTTCTCTGGGGGCATAATTATAGGGTCCATACAAAATTGCCGGGCGCAGCACAGTACACTTTACCCCTCTTTCGGCACAAACTCTGCGCACCTCTTCCTCAAGGGCCGTCTTACCCGCGATATAACGTCCCGCTTCCCCCGAAAAATGGCGCTTTTCAAAGGGAGCGTCCTCTCTTATTTGTCCGTCCCCGCCTCTTTGGTAAACGTCCACCGTGCTGATCAGAATATACTGCGTAACCCTTCCCTGCAGATGATACAGAACCGTTTCAATATCGCCCTTCTCATATGCGCAGAAATCTACGATCACATCGTAATCCCCACGCAGCCCCTGCCACAGCGCCTTCTGCCTTCTGTCCCCGGTAACCTGCGCCGCCCCGAAATCCTTCATGGAGTAGGTTCCCCGGTTCACCACAGTGATCTCATGTTCCTTTGCATATTCCATTACAAATACCCTTCCGTAAAAATAGCTGCCTCCTATCACCAGTATCTTCATCCGTGCATCCTCTCCGGCCTCTTATGCCTTCTTATTTTTGCGCTCCGCCAGGTCACAGACTCCGGTCCGGCTCCCCCGCGTTCATATCCGTATACATGTCTAAGAGCCCAACCGTCTCCGTTGCTGGCCTCCCGTAGCTGATACAGCATTTATGGGACACTGTTTTTTCCACCGAAGAACGTTCATCCATGGTCACGCTCATACGCATAGCGCCCTTCTCAAGCTCGCTGTCCAGGTGCTTCAAAATCTCTTCCACCATTTTTTCTTCGTTTTCCATCCGTTTTCCCTTTCTTTACAAACATCTGTTCTATTTTTAGAATATCACATCAGCCGTTCTTTTTCAAGCATTTTGCGCTCAAACAAAAACCCTTTGGATTTCTTCCTTAAAATGTTGCATTTTACCTAGTTTGGGAGTAATATATAGGC
>NZ_CEWDFQ010000305.1:0-3824 GCF_982438285.1 Acetatifactor sp.
AGGGTGACCAGCCACTGCTTCGGAACCCGTTTTTGGTTATTATGACCAGGTTCGTGATTTTGTCAGCGGGTTTCACAATCACTTGAAAATTTTAAAAGAATAAGGAGAAAACATATGCTTACCATTACTGTTGCAAAAAATAAAAAAGACGCCTTTCCCACACTGCAGGAGGCGGTGCTTTCTGTTGAAGATGGTCTTTCAGAAACCGTCCGCATTTGTGTGGAGCCCGGCATATACGAAGAAAAGGTATTTATCCGAAAGGAAAATCTGGAGATTGTGGGAATGGGGCCTGACCCCGACGCTGTGATTTTCAGATATGGGGACGGCGCAAAAAAACCCCGTCCGGATGGAGACGGGGAATATGGCACCTTTAACACTGCCGTTTTGTTTTTTGCAGGAAAAGACATTACTGTCAGAAATATCACAGTGGAGAACACTGCAGGCCCAGGCTGCCAGGCCGGACAGGCTCTGGCCGTATATGCGGCGGCGGATCGTCTCAGCTTTTACAACTGCCGCTTTTTAGGATGGCAGGACACCATCTTTGCGGGGGAGCCCATCACCTGTCAGATGAAAAAGCTGATGCTGCCTGACTTTTTTACCGCTTCCAAAATAAAAGTGGATTACAGCCTTATCCGCAATTATTTTAAGGACTGCTATATCTGCGGCGACGTGGATTTTATCTTTGGCCCCAATACGGCATTTTTTGAGAATTGTGAAATTCATTCCAGGGGACGCTCCAGCGAGGAGCGGGCTTTCATCACCGCCGCCAGCACTCCAAAGGAGCAGGAATACGGTCTGGTCTTTTCCCACTGCCGTCTCACCGGGGAGGAATACGCCAACGTCTATCTGGGCCGCCCCTGGAGGGATTTTGCAAAGACGGCCTTTGTGCGCTGCACCATGGATTCCCACATTTGCCCCGAGGGCTGGCAGAATTGGGGACGGGTAAGGGCTGAGGTGCTCTGCGATTATGTGGAATATGCAAACGAAGGCCCCGGCGCTGCTCCGGAAAAAAGAGCTCCCTTCAGCCGACAGCTGGAAAACCCCCAGCTGGACGATTATTTTTCCAGAAAAAATGTGCTCGAGGGGCTGGATGGCTGGAATCCCTAAGGCTCTCATTTCGAGGAAGACGGTGTCCTGCCTTCTCCTAGATCGTTAATTCACGTTATATTTCTGTTTCAAGCATTTCTCGCAGATATTGTAAAAAAATATTTGCCGCTTTAGAAAATACCTGGTATTTTTTCCAGACGATAAAGCCAGGGGCCTCCAGCTGAGGGGAAAGAGGACGGAAGCAGAGATTGCTTCCCTGGGTATTGATGAGCTTATCATAGCAAAGAGCGTATCCGAGTCCCTCATCCACCAATAGAGAAGCGTTAAAAAGCAGGTTATAAGTGGCGACAATATGCAGTTCTGATTCTTCCCGCTGGAGCCAGCGGCCAAGATAGAGATTGTCTCCTTTCTGATGGGAAACAATCAATGGTTTATCCCACAAATCCTCCGGACAGATCATTTCTTTTTCTGCCAAGGGGGAATCCCTGCGCATGAGAACGCCCCAGGTATCTTTGATGGAAACCGGAATTGCCTCATATTTCTGTGCGTCAATTTCCGTAAACAGCAGCCCAAAATCAATAAGGCCCTTATCCAGATATTCCAATACATGCTCCGCATTACCGCTGGAGATGTGATATCGGATATCTGGATATTTTTTTTGCAGCTTTTTGGCAACCATGGCAAACAAACGCACAATTTCGGTCTCACCTGTCCCGATAAACACATTGCCGGCAATGGTTTCATCGGATTGGGTTATCTCATTTTCTGTCCGCTTGACAAGCGAGAGAATTTCTTCTGCACGCTTGCGCAGAATCATTCCTTCCTCTGTCAAAATGACCTTGCGTGAACCTTTCACCCCACGGATTAAAAGCTGTTTTCCCAACTCCTCCTCCAAGTTTCTGAGCTGTGTGGACAAGGCGGGTTGAGAGATATGCAGAGATTCGGCGGCGGCGGTAATATTTTGCTCTCTTGCCACCGCTAAAAAATATTCCAATACACGCAGTTCCATTTATATCTCCTCCTATTATTTAGTATAACGAAAAATTCTATAAGGGTCAATTATGAAAACTAATAAAGAATAAGTATTTGATATCTAATTTGCCTGGCAGTACACTATGGACAGAAAGAAAAATAGTAATGAAAAGAGGTTGTTTTAAATGGAAGCACAAATGCTGAAAGATAAGGTCGCCATCATCACTGGAGCCAGTTATGGCATGGGGCAGTCAATGGCGGAGCTGTTTGCAGAGGAAGGTGCGGCAGTGGTACTCACCGCCCGGCATCAGGAAAAGCTGGATGCTGTTGTGGAAGGCATCCGCAGGAAAGGAGGAAAGGCAGTCGGCGTGGCAGCTGATGTATGCTCCACTGAGGATACCAAGCGGGTGTTTGAGACTGCACTGAAAGAATTTGGAGATGTGGACATCCTCATCAACAATGCCGGCATCGGGGAACAGAAAATGATCGATGAAACCGATGATGACTGGATGATGTATGTGATGAACACCAATTTAGGCGGCCCCATGCGGTATATCCGGGAGGCTCTGAAGATTTTCTTACCTAAGAATGACGGGGTTATCATCAACATTTCTTCCGTCAACGGCACCCGGCCCTTCTGTGGGGCGACCTACACTTCTACCAAAGGGGCTTTGAATACGCTCACCAAGAATGTGGCCATGCGGCTCATCGACACCAACATCCGCTGTAATGCGGTAGCGCCCGGAGCTACGGTTACCCCGGCGCATTTAGCCAATAAGGCAGGAGAGCAGCCTGGCGGGGCGGAAATGCTGGGATACAGCGGCCACTTCGTTTACTTCCCCGGCCCGGAATGCGATCCCATGGATCAGGCGTATGCCTGCCTATATCTGGCCAGCAAGATGGGACGCCATGTAAAAGGACAGGTATTACAGGTCTGCAACGGAGCTTTCCTGTAAGGGGAATTAAAATGGGCAGAAAAAGATTTTTTATGAGAACAATTCAGAATCAGACCTTTGACGAGAAATTTTTTAAGAAATCGAGGAGGAAGAAATTTTGAAAAAGAGCATGCAGCAGGCAGTAACAGCGTAATAATATTGATAAAATTGAATATAAAGAAAAAGTCAAAAAAAATATTGACACCGTGTCAAAACCATGTTATAGTACAGTTATTGACACGGTGTCAATATAGAGAGCGGTCCTGGGACCGCAAAAATTTTGTGCTGGTTTTGACACTGTGTCAAAACCGAACCATCTATCATGTATGTTAAGCAGAGAAAGGAAGGTAACTCTTATGAAAAAAAACATTGGTTCAGCTCTGGCTTTGTATCCTACTCCCACTGTTGTGGTGGGCGCGATGAACGGGGAAAAACCCACCTGGACATTGGTGGCTCATGTGGGCATCATCGGTCACGACAGAGTTTTGATCAGTTTGGCCTCCGCCCACTATATCAACCAGTTCATCAAGGAGGGCGGCAAGCTGTCTGTCAACATCGTGGATGAGGGGATGCTCCCAGAAACCGACTGTGTAGGCTCGGTCAGCGGCGCAAAGGTGGACAAATCAAAGGTATTTGAGTATGAGCTGGGCGAAGCCGGTACGCCAATCATTCGCAAGGCGCCGCTGACGATGGAGTGCTCTGTGGTGGATACCTACAATACTCCAGGCTTTGAGAGCTTCATCTGCTCCATTGACAACACCTATGTGGAAGAGGAACATCTGAATGAGGCCGGCAAGATTAACTACCACACTCTCAAGCCGGTACTGTTTGATTTCCCCGCTTATGAATATCTGAAAACCGGCGATGTGA
>NZ_CEWDFQ010000306.1:0-3792 GCF_982438285.1 Acetatifactor sp.
CGCGATATGCAGGATATGGAGTTTACCATTGAGGAGGGCAAGCTTTACTTCCTGCAGACCAGAAACGGCAAGAGAACCGCTGCAGCTGCAATCAACATTGCATGCGACCTGGTGGATGAGGGCATGATCACTCCTGAGGAGGCAGTATGCCGCATCGAGGCAAAATCCCTGGATCAGCTGCTGCACCCTACCTTTGACGCGGATGCACTGAAGGCAGGCGAGGTGATCGGCAGTGCGCTTCCCGCTTCCCCCGGCGCAGCAGCAGGCAAGGTGTACTTTACTGCAGAGGATGCAAAGGCGGCAGGAAAGGGCGGCAGAGGCGAAAGAGTGATTCTTGTGCGTCTGGAGACCTCACCTGAGGACATTGAGGGTATGCACGCAGCTGAAGGTATTTTGACCGTGCGCGGCGGCATGACCTCCCATGCGGCAGTGGTTGCCCGCGGCATGGGAACCTGCTGTGTATCCGGATGCGGAGATATTAAAATTGATGAGGAAGCAAAGGTATTTTCACTTGGCGGATATGAATTCCATGAGGGAGATTACATCTCTTTGGACGGCAGTACCGGCAAGATTTACAAGGGAGATATCAAGACCGTTGAGGCGTCCGTAGGAGGCAACTTCGGCCGTATCATGGCCTGGGCGGATCAGTTCAGAACCCTTCAGGTGCGCACCAATGCAGACACCCCGGCAGATACCGAAAATGCTGTGAAGCTGGGTGCTGAGGGCATCGGTCTTTGCCGTACGGAGCATATGTTCTTTGGCGAGGAGAGAATTCCCAAGATCCGCAAGATGATTTTGTCCGATACCGTTGAGCAGAGAGAGGCAGCTTTGAATGAGCTGATTGTATTCCAGAAGGCTGACTTTAAGGCGATGTATGAGACGCTGGAAGGAAAGCCCATGACTGTCCGTTATCTGGATCCGCCTCTTCATGAGTTTGTGCCCACCGATGAAGCGGATATCGCCGCACTGGCAGAGGATATGGGACTGACTGTGGCTGAGGTAAAGGCAAAATGCGATTCCCTTCATGAGTTTAACCCTATGATGGGACACAGAGGCTGCCGTCTTGCAGTTACCTATCCTGAAATTGCAAAGATGCAGACCAGAGCCGTTATGGAGGCGGCGATTGAGGTGAAAAATGAGAAGGGCTACGACATTGTTCCCGAGATCATGATCCCTCTGGTAGGAGAGAAAAAAGAGCTGAAATTTGTGAAGGATATTGTGGTGGAGACCGCTGAGCAGGTGAAGAAGGAGAAAAACTCTGATATGCAGTACCATATCGGTACCATGATTGAGATTCCCCGCGCGGCCCTTACTGCAGACGCTATCGCAGAGGAGGCGGAATTCTTCTCCTTTGGTACAAACGACCTGACCCAGATGACCTTCGGCTTTTCCCGTGATGACGCAGGCAAGTTTCTGGATGCTTACTACCAGGCTAAGATTTATGAGTCCGATCCCTTCGCAAGACTGGATCAGACCGGCGTTGGACAGCTGGTGCAGATGGCAGTGGAGAAGGGACGCAAGACCCGCCCTGACTTGAAGTGCGGCATCTGTGGCGAGCACGGCGGAGATCCTTCTTCCGTGGAGTTCTGCCATAAGATTGGACTGAATTATGTGTCCTGCTCACCTTTCCGTGTGCCCATTGCGAGACTGGCAGCGGCACAGGCAGCGATTAACAACAAGGAGGCTTAATCTTTCCTTTGATTTAGCTGGATATTGAATAGAAATTAAATGAAAAATAAGCGTATCATTGAGATGGTGATGCGCTTATTTTTTCTGCGCATATTGACTTGGCAGCGAAAAATAAGTCTAATGTGGTTAGTATATTAGATCAAATATAAATGGGAGGCATAAATGGGAGGCGCAGCTATGATGCGCAGTGCAGTCAAGGAGGCAACGGAGCGTTGAAAATCAGAGCAGATACTGTGTTGTCGTTTCAGAACGGCGGTGAAGATTATTTATGCTTAAGTGGTTCGCTGCGATAGG
Source organism: Acetatifactor sp. (assembly GCF_982438285.1). Classification (NCBI taxonomy): domain Bacteria; kingdom Bacillati; phylum Bacillota; class Clostridia; order Lachnospirales; family Lachnospiraceae; genus Acetatifactor; species Acetatifactor sp. The sequence goes on from NZ_CEWDFQ010000306.1 coordinate 1,984, forward strand.
AAAAAAGCCTTCAAGCTGAGTGATTTCATTTCACATCAGCTTGAAAGCTTACATAAGCTTTGGAATACTCCCGCTTTATTACTTTGAGAATAATACTTTCGTCCTATCAGCCCGCAAATTCTCTAGAGGCGATTTCTGCGCCTGTATTATCCAGATACCGTACCACTACAACCGGATTGTCTATGTCAACGGCATCCTTCAGCGAAACTGCCACAGCCTCGAAGGTAGATGCCTGGGCATCCAGAGCAGCCTCTATTGCAGAAGCGTCCATAGCCGCAGACAAATCAGGATCTTCAACTGTAAAGTTATAGATCAGCTTATTGTCTTCTGCAGTAAGATCAGCGGTGATTCCGGTTCCTTCAAGAGCAGCAAGCTGTGTCTCTAACTCCGCCTGCATAGCGTCAGACTCAATGAACTCCTGAAGCGTAGAGAATTTGCCGCCGCTGCAGGCTGTGACCATAAGTGCCATAATTGCTGCACACATGAGCACAAGCATTTTTCTAAGTTGATTTTTCATAGTCGTTCTCCTCCTTAATTTCCCTTATATTTTCGACCTTCCATATAATGTCACAATTGTATGATCTTGTCAAGCATATAATTATGCCGGGATTTTACATCTGGTTTCCCTTGAAAATCGGCTGATGATACAAAATCCGGTATTTTTAGCAAGGCTTAGAGATTTTTGCCGCTATACAGCACCTGCTATCCCGTGGTACAATGATGGGGAAAGCTTCCAGAAAATTATTACATATCAGCAAAATGTCGAGGAATATAATGAATGAACAAGAGGTACTAAATAGATTTACATACGATGACGAAGCAGAAATTATGAGCAGGATATCATCGGTTGACAGAAAAGATTATCGCGCAAATAAGGACATAATAAATGAAATAGTGTTGTGGAAAATGAATCGAAGGCCTCAGGTCCAAGAGAAGTTAATTGATGCTTTGTTTGAACTGGATACTGTAAAGACGCCAATGGAAGCAGCCAATAGTAAAAAAACATCAGAAATTCTGGCAATGCTGCTTTGTTCAAAGGGGATGCGTCTGCCTATGGCAAGTACGGTGCTGCATTTTTATTATCCGGATGTGTTCCCGATCATAGATCAGAGGGCGTATAGAGAATTATATGGTAAGGAGTTTCCCGGAAACCTTACCAAGGTGGAAGCCCTGACAAAATTGTATGTGAAATATGTGGAAGATTGTTATATATATCAACAGCGTAATTGCCCTGAGATACCTTATGCAAAGATAGATAAGGTGTTATATCAGTTAGATAAGGAAAAGGTTAAGTATTAATTGAGGAAAAATAATAAAAAAATATCACAGCAGAGAAACCGGCAGACGGCGGAGGGACGGCTGCTTCAAAGGAGGGTATGGTAGCTTGAAGATTTTGAAGGGAATTTTTTACGGTATTTGCATGATTGTATTGGGATGCTGCATGGGCGTGCTGGTCTGCGCCCTGAATCCTTCCCTGACAGGGAGCCTTGCGGCGGCTATCTATGGAGAGGAAGCAGGAGCCTTACCGTCCCAGGGACAGGAAACTTTACAGACCCAGTCAACGGGAGATACGCAGCCGGAGGATTCGCAGGGACTTGCGCCGTCAGCAGTGAAGGCAGACTATGTGATTCCCTCTGAGGAACAGGTGGTGCTGCCGGATTCTGTGGAAGGAAAAAGCGGCTATGAGCCGGTAAGGGAGGAACGGGAAGAAGTCTCCCAGGAGGAAGCGGATGCCCAGGAAGAAAGTCCTGCCGTTGGGGAAACGGGGGAGGGGCTTTCCTTTGATGCAGATATATATCCCTATTATGG
>NZ_CEWDFQ010000307.1:0-3761 GCF_982438285.1 Acetatifactor sp.
TGCGCATATGATTGTTCTTAAGGATGTGTCATTTCAATATGAAGGCTGCGAAGAAGGCGTCCATGGGATTAACCTTACCGTACATGACGGGGAATGTGTCGTGCTGACAGGTCCGTCCGGTGGCGGGAAAACAACCCTCACAAGGCTGATTAACGGTCTGGCTCCCTCTTATTATCAGGGGACGCAAAAGGGCAATCTCTGGGTAAACGATGCTGAACTCACTTCTCTTCCTTCATGGCGGCTCGGACAGGAGATCGGCAGCGTATTCCAGGACCCAAAGAGCCAGTTTTTTTCCTCGGAGCTTGTGGGGGAGGTTGCCTTTGCCTGCGAAAACTACGGGATGACGAAGCAGGAAATACGGAAACGCACGGATGAGGCTATCGCTTCTCTGGGATTGGAGGTTCTGCGGGCGCACCCTTTGGATGTGCTGTCCAGTGGTGAGAAACAGCGCGTGGCGGTGGCGTCGGTCTACGCATTGCGTCCCCACACCTATGTCTGCGACGAGCCCACGGCAAATCTGGACGGCGAGGGGGCTGCGAGGCTTGCGGATATATTTCGGAAACTGAAAGCCGAGGGAAACACCCTGATTATAGCGGAGCACCGGCTTGCATGGTTAAGCGGCATTGCCGACCGCTTTGTCTATGTTTCGGAGGGAACCATCCGGTGGGAAAAGACGCCGGCGCAGATGTGGGAACTTTCGGAGAAAGAACGAAAACGGTATGGTCTGAGGGAAATCACGGAAACAGAGGCTTCCCTGCCGGAACTTCCCACAGGTATCGGAAAAGAATACTTTTTCTGCCGGAATCTGACCTGCAGACGAAAAAAGACCCTCATTTTTGAAAACCTGAATCTCTCTTTGCCCGCCGGAAAGATCACTGCTCTGATCGGCAGAAACGGCGCGGGCAAAACCACCCTTGCCATGGTTCTGGCGGGACTGCAAAAGCAAAGCAGCGGGGAAATTTATATTGGCGGTAAAAAGCTGTCTGCCGGAAAGCGCAGGAGAAAAGTGTGGTACAGCTCCAACGATACGGGAACCCAGTTTTTTACCACCAGTGTCACAGACGAGCTGCTGCTTCATTCCGTTGCTTCCCCCAGGCGGCTGGAACGGGCAAGAGAGCTGTTGAAAAGACTTGATCTGTACGCTTATAAAGATGCTCATCCGGCCGCCCTTTCCGGCGGCCAGAAGCAGCGGCTCTCCATTGCCTGCGGCTTGTTATCTGGCAGGGAAGTCCTGCTTTTCGACGAGCCCACGTCGGGGCTGGACGGAGGGAATATGCGCAAAATTGCTGACATACTGACAGAAGCCGCAGCCGAAGGAAAAACGATAGGGGTCATTACCCATGATAAGGAGTTGATGCAGGCATGCTGCGACTTTCAATGGGGAATGGGGCAGTAACACGAACGAAGGAAATGGCTTTTCAGGTAATATGAAGTTCTCTGTTAGATGCTGCAAAACCAATGGCAAAAAATGTTTCGGACATTCGGAAGATTGCCCTTCTTTTTTCGATTCTCAGAAAAATGTGCCTTCAGTCGGTACGGATGGAGTTCGGTGATCCAGGGGGGATATGGAATGGAAACGGAACGACTGCGGCAGAATTGAATGGGACTGTCATAGGTGCTTTTATGCTGGTATGTTTAAACATTATGGAGTTCCGGAACTGACACCTGTTTTTTGTGAAAGCGACGATGTCGTGTATGGAAAGATTCCCAACGTTATATGGGGACGTACATACACAATCGGAGGGGGAGCAAAAGTCTGTGATTTCCATTTTTACAAGCAACGCAATTAACAGATTACGTTTTGGAATTGACAGGTTAGCGCAAACTAACTATAATTAAAAGAGGTTAAAAAGTCAAAGACCCAGCTGCAAGCAACGAGGCATCTATCTTACAGCGCCTCAAGGAGCGGGGTATTTGACCCTTGCGGCAGTCGCCAAATGGACATGCTTGCGGGAATAAAGTAAATGTGAGATGAGGGAAGATGGACAATAAAATGAAAAGAATTATCCCATTGATATTCGGAATGATGGGCTGTGTCTGTTTTGGAGCAGGCGATTGGCTGATGCTGTACGGAGATACTGCCCACAGAGGCGCACTTTACTGGCTGACTGAGGGAGTAGCCGGGATTGCACCATGGAGAAATTCGCTGGCAATGTTTCTTGCTTTTCCGGGAATCGTGTTTTACGGCATAGGGCTGTTTTCAGTGTGCAGTTTTATAAAAGAAGAAAAACATAGGAAAATTTACCGGACGCTTACTACATATGGGCTTACGCCATGGCTGTGCCTGCATTTGTTTTATATTATGATCTTATATGTTTTTGCATGGCTGAACAGAAATGGGTATGAGGATGCGGCAATCCCTGCGGCGGAGGCATTATTTTCCCACTTATCGTGGCTTGTGATACTTAGCGAGATCATCATGCTACCACCTTTTCTTTATTGGTTTTATCTTCAGATATCTGGCAGGACAATGTTTCCTAAAAGCATGGCGTTTACGAATGTTCTGGTCATATACGGGATTTTATACCTGGTAAAATCTTTTATGCCTGACTGTGCCTTCCGGCTCGGATTTACAAACGGGCTTATGAGTGAAAGCATGATTGTCTGGTTTGGGATTATGATGGTTTGGGCGATGATATGTCATGGTAGAAAAATACAGTCTGCATGAGGAATACTGCAAAAGGGGGAACCGCTGCATTCCATGGATAAAGAGAAAATAAAAAGGAAACAGACAATGAAACTGAAATTAGGAGATGTGGAGACCACCGCTCTGATTCCGCTGTCGAACCGCGCAAGCGAAACAAAGCGGAAAAATCCGAGAGTGCGGGACCAAAAGGCGGTAGAAATCATTGAGACCCTTGGCGTGGACACAAAGAATTATGACAAGCTGGTTACTCACGAGTGCGTGATTGCGCGGACGATTATGTTTGACGAGGAAGTAAAGCGTCTTATTAAAGAGTGCCCGGACGCGGCATGCGTCAATATGGGCTGTGGGCTGGATAACCGTTTTGAGCGAGTGGACAACGGGAGGATCACATGGCTTGACGTTGACCTGCCGGACAGCATCAAGGTGCGCAAAAAGGTTTATGAGGAATCTGACCGCCGAAGGATGATCGCGGGCAGCGTGACAGGGAAAGGCTGGATTTCTGCCGTAAAAAATGTTGCCGGCGCACAGCCGGCTGTGTTCATCGCCGAGGGCTTATTCATGTATTTCAGCAAAGAAGAGCAGCGAGCCATACTTCACAACCTGGTCTCGGAGTTTAACAGCGGCTGGCTGCTAGTGGAAATGATGCGGCCGTCTATGATGGACGAGAAAAAGCATGATACGGTAAAGCATACAGGTGCAAAATTCGGCTGGGGAACAAAATCGGGGAAAGAGTTTGAGGCACTGGAGCCAAAGCTGCGCCTTGTCAGCGAACACAGTTTTTCGGAGCAGATGAAGAAATCCACACTGGTGAGCAGGATTGTGGGAGTCCTCACTGCCAAGATCAATAATCGTCTTGCGGTATTTCAGTGGGGCAGATTGATAGAAGGAGCGTAATACAATGGGATTTTTTGAAAATACGCGCAGGCCGAAAGGCTTCAGCGGAAAAATCATGGTAAAAATGATGAACAGTGGGCACAGCAAACTGGCACACTGGGGATTTTCCAAAATTTCCGTAAAGGAAGATGCAAAAATATTGGACGCAGGCTGCGGCGGCGGAGCTAATATCGCGCTTTGGCTGGAGAAATGTAAAAACGGTCATATAACAGGAATCGAC
>NZ_CEWDFQ010000308.1:0-3749 GCF_982438285.1 Acetatifactor sp.
TTCTTATTTTAGCATGTCCGGCGCAAAAATGCAAACAAAAATTTAAAAAAATTTGAAGATTGGTTGTGCAAAAGGCAAAAATATTGTATAATACAAACAGATAAATGCGGAGGGTTTCTTTTAAAAAGCATTTATACTTTTGACAGAAGGCAGGTGTTTCTATGAATACAATTATTACGATTGGACGCCAGTTTGGTTCCGGAGGACGTGAAATAGGGGAAAAGGTTGCAGAATATTTCGGCATCAAATGCTATGATAAAGAGCTTCTGACCCGTGCCGCACAGGAAAGCGGTTTTTGTGAGGAAATGATCAGAAATCATGATGAGAGACCTACAAATTCATTCCTGTATAATCTGGTTATGGATACTTATTCTTTCGGCTATAATTCCTCCTCCTTTGTGGATATGCCCATCAGCCACAAGGTGTTTCTGGCCCAGTTTGACACCATTAAAAAGATTGCGGACGAGGGTCCCTGCGTGATCGTAGGCCGCTGTGCAGATTATGCGCTGGCAGATTATAAGAATTGTGTTCACCTGTTTATTTTCGGAAACGAGGATGCAAAGGTAAAAAGAATTATGCAGAAGTATGATCTGCCGGAGGCAAAGGCCAGGGAAATGATCCTGAAAAAGGATAAGCAGCGCCAGAGCTATTACAATTATTATTCCTCCAAAAAGTGGGGCCGGGCAGACAGCTATGATCTGTGTATCAACAGCAGTGTCCTGGGCGTAGAGGGCACGGTGAAGCTGATTATCCAGTATGTGGAGGATTTTGAGAAACGGGGCGAAGCTAAATAGGGAGGCCAGACAGGCTGGTCAAATAGGTTGTAAATAAGGTATTGACAAATAAAGGCACCTCATGCTATGATACTACGGTATGCCGCATAACAAGGTAGAAGTATGTTCCCTGGATGGAGCATCACCAAAGTTAGCGAGTAAATGAACAAAGTTTCGACGTAGTTCATGAATAGGAGGTGCCTTAATTATGTACGCAATTATTGCAACAGGTGGAAAACAGTACAAGGTTTCCGAGGGAGATGTAATCAGAGTGGAAAAGCTTGATGCAGAAGCCGGAAACACCGTTACTTTTGACCAAGTGATCGCAGTAAGTGACGACACCCTGAAGGTAGGTGCTGACGTTGCAAATGCAACCGTTTCAGCAACTGTTATGGAGCAGGGAAGAGGTAAGAAGGTTATTGTATACAAATACAAGAGAAAAACCGGCTACCACAAGAAAAACGGTCATAGACAAGCATACACTCAGGTTAAAATTGACAAAATCAATGCGTAAGCGTTATGACTACGATTGTGATCCGCAAGGACAAAAATGAAAGCTACAGAGGTTTTCTCTGTATGGGACATGCACAGTACGCCAAAAAGCATTTTTTCAGGGCAGAGCCGGATATTCTCTGCGCAGCCATATCCATGATGGTGATCAGCACCATCAATTCTCTTGAGGAGCTGGCTGGAGAAAAGCTTACTGTGACATCCAATGAGGAAACAGGCTTTATCCGGTGTGATTTTGAGGGCGTTTTGCAGGAAAAATCAGCTTTTCTCATGGATTCCATGGTTTTTTCCCTGGAAAATCTGAGTAAAAAGTATGGCGGACAGTATTTACAGATTAGATTCGAGGAGGTGTAGACCATGTTTAATTTGAACCTTCAATTTTTTGCACATAAAAAGGGAGTTGGTTCTACCAAGAACGGCAGAGACTCCGAGGCGAAGAGATTAGGTGCGAAGAGAGCTGACGGACAATTCGTAAAAGCAGGAAACATTTTGTACAGACAGCGTGGAACCAAGATTCATCCTGGTGTAAACGTTGGCAAGGGCGGAGACGATACATTGTTTGCATTGGTTGACGGCATTCTCAGATTTGAGAGAAAGGGCCGTGACAAGAAACAGGCTTCCGTATATCCTGTGGAGAAATAATACGAGTTTAGACAGGACTTCAAACATAATGCTTGTTTGAAGTCCTTTTTGCAACGTAAGGATGTCATGCAGAGGGCGGCATCCGTTGTTTAAGGCCAGGAAAGGAGGGCATCATCAATGTTTGCAGACAGGGCCAAAATCTATGTGAGCAGCGGCAAGGGCGGCGATGGCCATGTTTCCTTCAGACGTGAGAAATATGTTCCCAACGGCGGTCCCGACGGCGGCGACGGGGGACACGGCGGCGATGTGATTTTTGCGGTAGATGAAGGCTTGAACACGCTGATAGATTTCCGGCATATCCGCAAGTACAGGGCTGAGGATGGACAGGCGGGAGATAAGAGAAACTGCCGGGGGAAGGACGGTCAGGATATCGTCATAAAGGTTCCTGAAGGAACGGTCATCAAGGAAGCGGAAACCGGAAAGGTGATCGTTGATATGTCGGGGAAAAACAAACGAGTGGTTCTTTTAAAGGGCGGCAGAGGCGGCAACGGCAATCAACACTATGCCACCAGCACCATGCAGGCGCCAAAGTACGCACAGCCCGGACAGCCTGCTCAGGAGCTTACGCTTTTGCTGGAGCTGAAGGTGATTGCCGATGTGGGTTTGGTCGGATTTCCCAATGTGGGAAAATCTACCTTTTTGTCAAGAGTGACAAATGCAAAGCCGAAAATTGCCAATTATCATTTTACTACCCTAAATCCGAATCTGGGAGTTGTGGATCTGGAGGGAACAAAGGGGTTTGTCATTGCCGATATTCCTGGGCTGATTGAGGGCGCTTCCGAGGGTGTGGGCCTGGGCCATGAATTTTTAAGGCATATTGAACGTACCAAGGTGATTATTCATATGGTAGACGCCGCGGGGACGGAGGGAAGAGACCCAATTGCAGATATTTACGCCATTAACAAGGAGCTGGAGGCTTATAATCCCGAGCTTGCAAAAAGACCACAGGTGATTGCAGCCAATAAGATAGACGCTGTCTATACTGGTCCTGAACAGGAAAATCCGGTGGAGGCCATCCGGGCAGAATTTGAGCCAAAGGGTATTGCAGTTTTTCCTATTTCTGCCGTTGCCGGAGAGGGTGTGAAGGAGCTTCTGTACCATGTGGAAAATATGCTGGAAAGCATTGGTGAGAAACCAACTGTCTTTGAGCAGGAGTATTTCCCGGAGAGGAAGGCAGGATATTCCGAGGAGCCGTACACGGTAAGCTATGATGAAAAGGCTGACGAGTATGTGGTGGAGGGACCCAGAATCGAAAAAATGCTGGGTTACACCAATTTGGAAAGTGAAAAGGGCTTTACCTTTTTCCAGAATTTCCTGAAGGACAATGGAATTCTGGAACAGCTGGAAGCTCTTGGCATTGAGGAGGGCGATACGGTTCGGATGTATGGGCTTTCCTTTGATTATTATAAGTAGGAGGAATTTATGACCAGTAAGCAGAGAGCATATTTAAAGGGGCTTGCCAGTACACTGAATCCTGTTTTTCAGATCGGAAAATACGGGTTGACTGCAGAAGTCACAGAGGCGGTGCAGGAGGCTTTTAACAACCATGAGCTGATCAAGCTGGGCGTTTTAAAAAACTGTGTTGAGGATCCCAATGAAATTGCGGAAATGTTGTCTGAAAGGACGCATTCTCAGGTGGTTCAGGTGATTGGAAAGCGGATTGTCCTTTATAAACCGGACAAGGATAAGCCGAAGATTCAGCTTCCCAGGTGACGGACATGAAAAGAATCGGCGTCATGGGAGGTACATTCAATCCCATCCATATAGGACATTTAATGCTGGCAGAATGTGCCCGGGATGAATTTTCACTGGATCAGATGTGGC
>NZ_CEWDFQ010000309.1:0-3680 GCF_982438285.1 Acetatifactor sp.
ATTTTATGCTAGTCTATGATTATAAAACCGTTCCCATTTTTTTGTTGCATAATTAAAATGAACCATACGCAGAAAGGAATACGAATCATGGTAAATATCACAACTGATACCATTATTGCCACTCGACACTACCGAGATACACTGCTTAAAGATCCTTACCGTCCCGGATATCATTTTGCCATTCCGGATGGAAACGGCACTCCCGGAGACCCCAACGGGGCCTTTTATGCAGATGGGCGTTATCACCTGATGTATTTATACGCCAATGAAGTAACCGGCGGTTTCCACTGGGGGCATATTTCATCTATAGATCTGCTCCATTGGCGCAATCATCCTGACGCATTGACCACTGACAACGGTGACCATGGATGCTTCAGCGGCGGTGCGTATGTAGATAAGGACGGCACAGCGTATCTCACATTCTGGAAGTACGATTCAAAGGACCCTTCCATTGATAACGGCGGAATCGGGCTGGCTTTTGCCAGACCTCCCTATGATTACTGGGAGCGCATCCATCCCATTGCAGTACAGGGCTCCCCAGAGTGCTGGGGAACAGTTGACATGGAGCATAACGGGGAGCTCAAGCACATTTGCTGCGCCGATCCCAGCAACATCTGGAAGCAGAACGGATACTATTATATGCAGTCAGGCAACAAGCCTGTATTGGATACATATGGACGGGAAGCCGATTCCAGAGAGGAATATAAGGGAGATTGGACCGATCTTTTTCGTTCCAAAGATTTACGGCACTGGGAATTTGTTCACCGCTTTTATAAAGACCCGCGTCTTGGCAACGATTGGCCTGACGAAACGGAGGACGATATGTGTCCCAGCCTGCTGCGTCTGCCCGATCGGCGCAGTAACGGCCGGTTAACAGATAAGTGGATGCAGCTGTTCATATCACATAATAAAGGCGCGCAGTACTACATAGGCTCATTACAGGACGAAACCTTTTTCCCCGAGGAACACGGACGCTTTTCTTGGAGAGATAATACCCTTTTTGCTCCTGAAGCATTAATAGACCATAAAAACCGTCAAATCGGATGGTTCTGGCTGCTTGATAACCTGGAAAATGACTACCAGCGTTTTTCCTGGAGCGGCGTATACTCGCTCCCTCGCGAATTCTGGTATAATAACGGACTGCGAATGACGCCCGCCGCGGAGTTGGAGCGTCTGCAGTACAATGCACAATCCTTTCCTGTGGGACAGTGCAGCGGTAATTTCCCTCTTTCCGTAAAAAACGGACAATCCTTCCGTTTAAAAGCAGAAATTGATCCCCTGAATGCCACCCACATTGGATTTACCGTCCGCGGCGATGCCTCCACTGCGGAATATACTGCACTTTATGTAGATATTCCCGGAAAACAGTTGATTATGGATACAACCCACAGCGGCTGCCAGGGGCGTATGATATGTGAGGCGGCTCCTTTTTTACTTGCCGCTGGGGAAAAGATTGCCATGGACATTTTTGTTGACAAATCCGTTGTTGAAATATTTGTAAACGACCGCCAGGCAATCTGCCGCCGGGTTTATCCCTCCGACCCCGATGCTGCCATCAGCGTATCTGCCGTTTCGGACGGCGCTGATTACGGCACTGTACAAGTATGGGAAATGATGCCCGCCAATCCTTACTGAAAGCCCTGAAGGAGAAAGCAGCCATGAGCGAATTGCACGACAAAATCAATTATTCCCATAACGTACTGACTTTTTTTGATCATGAGTGCGTTACCGAAATCCGCCCCTGGGGACGCGATGGCCTACGTGTTACCATGACACCATATAGCAGTAAAAAAACGCAGGACTGGGCTCTTGATATTCCTCTTGGCAAAGAAGGAATTTTTGAAGAAAATGAAAATGAAATAACCTTGCGAAACGGTACTATTTCAATCAGTCTCAACAACACCTACACACAGCAGGGGCATATGGCTTTCTACAAGCACGGCCTGACAGAAAAAAAGCTGCTCTTTGAAGAATATGACTATGTTGTCTGGGCACACAATCCCGGAACACATAGTTTCAAGCCGGTGGATAGGGGACTTTTTGCATTTGAGCTGCATCTGGCAGCATACGATGATGAACAGTTTTACGGCATGGGAGAAAACTCTACAGGCCGCATTAACCTAAAAGGAAGCGTAATTGATCTTTACCAGCGGCATGTAAAGGCTGTGGTTCCTTTTGCAGTTTCAAGCCGCGGATACGGATTTTTATGGAATAATCCTTCATTGGGGCGCGCAGAATTCGGCTGTAACATGACCCGTTTTGTATCCTACGGCTGCAGCTGTGCAGATTTTCTGGTGATAGCAGGAGATTCCTACGGCGATCTTCTTGGGAAGTATGCCGATGCCACCGGCCACGCGCCTGAATTTCCCTACTGGGCTTCCGGCTTTTGGCAGTGCAAGCTCCGGTATGAAACCCAGCAGGAACTGCTTGATACAGCACGTGAATATAAAAAACGCGGTCTCCCTCTCTCTGTCATTGTCATCGACTATATGCACTGGAAACATATTGGGGACTGGGAGCTTGATCCCCAATTTTGGCCGGATCCGGAAGGTATGGTACGCGAATTGAGAGACATGGGCGTACGCGTTATGATTTCTCCCTGGACATTGGTAGATGAAAAAAGCAAAAACTTTCCCGCCATGAAAAAAGCTGGGCTTTTCACTGGTTCTATAGACGGCAAACACGATATGGTTGACTTTTACGGTCCCAAATACCAGTACGATCCTACCAATCCTCAAGCAGCCGAATATTTATGGAATCAATGGAAAAAGAATTATTTTGATCGGGGAATCCACACATTCTGGCTGGACCCCTGCGATGAATTCCACGCCATCCAGGATTATGAAAAGGTGACATTCCATGCAGGCCCCGCCCTGGAAGCGCATTCCTATTTTGTCACCTGCCACCAGCGAAATATTTATAACGGTCTAAAATCTGCAGGCGAAAACGAGATTGTCACCATCTGCCGCAACGGATGGCTGGGCAGCCAGCGCTACGGCTCCTGCATTGCGCCTCACGACATATATTCTTCCTTCAGTCATCTGAAAGAATATATCCGAGTGGGCCTGAATGTCATGATGAGCGGAATTGTATGGTGGACCTGCGATATCGGCGGTTTCATTACGCCGGATGCCCCAGGTTCCATTTTCAGCGAATTAATGGTACGCTGGTATCAGTACGGCATGTTTCTTCCGGTATTCCGTACTCACGGGAGGCGCAAAAACAATGAGGCCTGGAATCTTGGTAGGGATTCTTATCCACATATCGCCAATGTAATGCACGCCCGTGAACGGCTTCGCCCCTATGTCATGGAACAAATGAAGCTTGCATCTTTACATGGCACGCCACCTATGCGGCCATTGGTTTTTGATTTTACGCCTGATAAAAATGTGGTGGGCATTGAGGATGAATTCATGTTCGGTCCGGACATTCTTGTCTGCCCGGTAACGGATTACGGCGCGCGCCAGCGAAACGTCTATCTACCGGAGGGCGCCGACTGGATCGACGTTTACTCCGAAGAAGCCTTCCCTGGAGGCACTTATATTTCCGACGCACCCGCACCGCTTTCACATATCCCGCTTTATGTGCGAAGCACTGGCAAAAGCCTGATTTCCATACTGAAAGGCGAATAGGCAGGAGCAGTCCCGTCTCCTCTTCGCCTTGCATTAAAGATATTGCTA
>NZ_CEWDFQ010000310.1:0-3669 GCF_982438285.1 Acetatifactor sp.
TGATACGCCTTTCCCTCTGCTCCTTTTTCTTCTGTTCCTCGCGCCTCTGCATTTTACGGTCATAACTGGTTATAATTTTTTCCTGTTTCTGTTCCGTATTCTGAGTTTCCTTTTTAGACATGATGAAATGTCTCCTTCCTATTTTCTCTGCCATAATTCCGGCAAAGCAGCTATGCGTTTTTTGCGCACTGTTCATTTTACCGTATTTATGGCAAAAAGTGAAGCTATTTCACATATTTTTCAAGTTTTTCCACTATATTTTTGATGCAGCCCACTTCAAAAGGACTTTCCAATCCTGCCTCCTTGAGCAGGTTCGTGTAAAAGTCGCTGGCGGAAAGCTTACAGAGCTTCAGATAGCTGTCCCAGGCGCCCTTAAAATCCTCGTCCATTTTTATCTTATACTGCAAGGCGCAGGTCTGAGCCAGACAGTAATCAATATAATACAAGGGATAATCATAAATGTGAAGCTGCTTCTGCCAGAAGCCTCCCTGTCCGAAAAACCGATCCTCCCCGTAGTCCAGATGGGGCTTATACTCCTTTTCCAGCTCTCTCCAGGCCGCCTTTCTCTCCTTTGGAGTCATATTGGGATTTTCATACACAATATGCTGAAATTCATCCACCATGCAGCCGTAAGGAATAAACGCAGCCGCATCCTCCAGGTGCATTGTCACATAATCCTGGGCCTTGTCTCCAAAAAACAGAGGCATCCACCTTTCCGCAAAAAATTCCATGGACATGGAGTGGATTTCCGCCGTCTCCATACCGATATCCCCATGCTCTCTGATCGGGTCCTTGCCGGAAAGATAACCCTGAAAGGCATGACCGCACTCATGGGTAATCACATCCACATCCCCGCTGGTTCCGTTGAAATTGGCAAAAATAAAAGGCGCTCCATACAAGGGCAGATAGGTCATATAACCTCCGGCCCTTTTGTTTTTTCTGCCAAGCACATCAAAAAGCTGGTTTTCCATCATAAAATCAAAAAATTCCTTAGTCTCCGGGGACAGCTCTTCATACATCCTCTGTCCCGCCTTCAGGATTTCCTCCGGAGAGCCCGTGGGCGCAGGATTTCCCTGGGCAAAGTAAACCTGTTCGTCTATAAAGCTCAGCTTGTCAAGCCCCAGGCGCTTTCTTCTCTGTTCATGGAGCCTTTCTGCAAAGGGCACAAAATATTCTTTGATCTGTTTTCGGAAAGCCTCCACCTCTTCTCTGCCGTAGCAGTTTCGGTTCATGCGAAAGTAACCAAGCTCCAGATAATTTTCATATCCCATCTCTTTTGCCTGTCTGGTTCTGTTCTTTACCAGCCTGTCAAAAATTTCATCCAGCTTGTCCGCATTCTCTTCAAAAAAGGCGCTCATCCTCTCCCATGCCTTCGCCCGCACCGCCCGGTCCGGGCTGATCAGATAAGGGCGCAGAAGGGACAGATTCAGTTCCTTGCCGTCAAAGGCAATCCTGGCCTTGGCGATCAGCTTGTCATACTCCATGGTAAGGCTGTTTTCCTCCTGCATCAGGGGGATAATCTTTTCATTCATGGATTTCTGGGCCAGCTCCATATTTTTGAAGGCCACAGGCCCTATTTTTTCCTCCAGATACGCTCTATAAGGGGAGGCATACAGCTTCTTCTGGTATTCCAGCACGAGATTGCTGTAAAAGGGGCCCTTTTCATCATAATATTGATGCTCCTTATCATAAAATTCATCGCTGGTATCCCCGTCAAAACGTATCTGTGCGATGGTCATCAGGGTGGACACCCGGTCCGTCAGGGCATAGTATTTCTGGTGCACGGCAAACTGGGCCTCCCCGCTTTCTGCCTCCTCAAACTCCTTCATCAGCTCTTTCATTTCCGCTTCCACCTGTGCAAAGTCCACACGTTCATATGGCATATCCTGAAATTTCATTTTTTCCTCTCTTTCTGCCGCGTAAGCAGCTTCCTCCAATCCAAAGGGGTATCTGTTCCTTCCCTCTTCCCTTTTTTCAATGAATCTATTGTACAGTATTCCGTGGGCACTGTAAATCATGCGGGAAACTTTTTCGAAAAAAGGAGCGCCGCATCCGCAGCGCTCCCTTAAAAAATAGAATCCTTTTTCAAACAAAACAAATTCCCTCTACAGCTCCATAAAAATGGTGTCATACGCCCCGATGGTCACCGTCTTATCTCCCACATGGGTGGGAATGGTTGTGGTCTGTTCCTCTTCGCTGTTGTTGATCACTACCAGCTTACGGCTCTCAGGATAGTAGGCACATTCCGTATAGAGATTATCAGTCATATACAAGCCGCTTACGCCCTCCCCTCCGGCATAGCGGATCAGCTGATAAAGCATACGGGTGTTCTCCGGGTTTACCTGGAAGGAGGCCAGATAAATGCCCTTGCCCTTCCCGAAATCATGAACGGTCACTAAGGGCTTGTCATCCTGGGCCAAAAGCACCCTTGCCTGGCCGTCCGTGAGATACCGGTTCTCCTTGGGCAAAACCCTTGCCCCCCTGGGAAGGATATGCTCACTGTCAGAAGGCTCAAAGGTCCATCTTCCATGGCAGACCCTGGCGCCCGTATCCTCATCCACACCCAGCACATGGGCCATGCGGAAATAATTGTCATATCCCTGTACAGCCGAGGGTTCGTTGACTCCCAGAAAGACGCCGCCCTGATACACCCATTTTGTAAGCGCAGTCACCAGCTCCTCGTCTCTCCAGGCGTCTCCTCCGCTCCATGCACTGCCTGCATAACCGGCGTTGATCACTACATCCACATCCTCCAGCGCGCCCTTCTTTACATCCTCAAAGGAAAGAAAGCTTACCTCTATAGGCAGCCCGGAAAGAGCCTCGTTGATATGGATCAGATCGTGCATATAGGTTTCATGAAAATGGCCGGAAAGCGTCCAGGAGCGCAGCGCTCCCCAGCTGTGCAGCACCGCTGCCCTTGTCTTGATGGTATAGGGTCTGCCCTTCTCATGGAAGGAGCGTATCAGCCGAAATTCATCCGACACCTTTTCTATGTAATCGCAGAAATCAGGATAAGGCTCCACCAGATGCAGATAGCCGCCCAGGCCGATACGGTCAATTTTAGCCCGAAGCAGAGCCCTTCTCACACTGTTCCAATATTTTTTGGCATCCAGGGTGGGATTTCCTCCCTCCATAAAGGTAGGTGCACCCCCCAGTCCCACGGGGAACAGATAGGGGTGCAGGCGCAGCTCGTGGGTGGGCACATCCACGCCCGCACAGAGCCTTGCCTCGTATCCTGAAAATACACATTTGATCAAGCCGTCAAACCCAAACTCCTGAAACCGTCCGTTGTAAGGCTCCACGCCCACCCAGCTGTCGTCGTAAAACACATAAGCCTTTTTTCCGTAGCTGTGCACCAGATCAATGAGCTTTTTTCCAAAGGAAATCACAAAATCATTGATAAATTCCATCCAGTCGGCCTTTTTCCTGTTTCCCGGCATATGTGTCACATGGAGGTTGCCCTTGTTGATAAAGTCCTCAGCGGTCATGGCATAGCCGTACTTCTTTTCAAATTCATTCAAGGCCCGGCTGCTCACCGTAAAATCGTAGGAGCCCCAATCCGAGAAAAGATTGCGGTTTCTTTCGCTGCTGCCCCAAATCCACACAAAATTATAAAACATGGAGGTAAAGCGCACCACTGTGGTATCCGGGTGGGTCTCACACCAATTC
>NZ_CEWDFQ010000311.1:0-3669 GCF_982438285.1 Acetatifactor sp.
CACCTGCAGCTCCCAGAGCGGCAGCGCCTGCTGCACCTGCACCTGCGCCTGCACCTGCAGCGCCTAAGGCTGCGGGAAGCGTTAAGATTGAAGCCGGAGCAGCTGGAAAGATTTTCAAGCTGGAAGCAAGCGTGGGACAGGCAGTAAAGGCTGGCGATCCTGTTGTAATTCTGGAAGCCATGAAGATGGAAATCCCTGTAGTGGCGCCTCAGGACGGCACCGTAGCAAGTATTGACGTAGCAGTTGGAGACTCTGTTGAAGCAGGCGCTGTACTGGCAACTATGAATTAGTCAGACGCAAGTCTACAGCGAAAGTAAACAACAGGAGGTCAACAAATGGAATATATAACAACTACGCTCAACAACCTGATTCATCAGACAGCGTTTTTCAGCCTGACCTGGGGAAACTTCATCATGATACTGGTTGCGTGCGTTTTCCTTTACTTAGCTATCCGCCACGGATTTGAGCCTCTGCTTTTGGTTCCGATCGCTTTCGGCATGCTGCTGGTAAATATCTATCCGGACATTATGATCAGTCCGGATGAGGCAGCTAATGGAGCAGGCGGTATGCTGTGGTATTTTTACAAGCTGGACGAACTTGCAATTCTGCCCTGTTTGATTTTCCTGGGGGTAGGCGCCCAGACGGACTTTGGTCCTTTGATTGCAAACCCGCAGAGCTTCTTGCTGGGAGCGGCGGCCCAGTTTGGTATTTTTGCAGCTTATTTCGGAGCAATCGCCTTTGGCTTTAACGATATGGCGGCGGCGGCAATCTCCATTATCGGCGGAGCGGACGGCCCTACATCCATCTTTTTGGCAAACAAGCTGGGGCAGACTGCTATTTTAGGTCCCATTGCTGTGGCGGCATATTCCTATATGTCCCTGGTACCTATTATTCAGCCCCCCATTATGAAGCTTCTGACCACGGAGAAGGAACGGAAAATAAAGATGGGACAGCTGCGCCCCGTTTCCAAGCTGGAAAAAATTCTTTTCCCTATTATCATTACCATTGTAGTGTGTCTGATTCTTCCCACTACGGCTCCCTTGGTAGGTATGCTGATGCTGGGAAACCTCTTTAAGGAATCCGGTGTGGTGAGACAGCTTACAGATACCGCAGCTAATGCAATGATGTACATTGTGGTTATTATGCTGGGCACCTCCGTAGGAGCAACCACCAGCGCTGAGGCATTCTTGAATGCGGATACTTTAAAAATTGTGTTCCTGGGACTGATTGCATTTATGTTTGGTACTGCTGCGGGCGTATTGTTCGGCAAGCTGATGTGCGTGGCCTCCAAGGGGAAGGTGAATCCGCTCATTGGTTCTGCAGGTGTGTCGGCAGTGCCTATGGCAGCCCGTGTATCCCAGAAGGTGGGAGCAGAGGCAGATCCTACCAACTTCCTGCTGATGCACGCTATGGGCCCTAATGTGGCAGGCGTTATCGGTACTGCGGTGGCTGCCGGAACCTTTATGGCAATCTTCGGCGTTTTCTAAAGAGAGCATATTAATTGTAAAATAAAATGGAGGAATTTCGTGAATGTCAGAACAAGTAAAGAAACCGATTAAAATTACGGAAACCATATTACGTGATGCACACCAGTCTCTGATTGCAACCAGAATGCCCACTGAATTTATGCTTCCCATTGTGGACAAGATGGATCAGGTAGGATATCATGCCGTTGAGTGCTGGGGCGGAGCAACCTTCGATGCGTCTCTTCGATTCTTAAAAGAGGATCCTTGGGACAGGCTTAGAAAGCTGCGTGATGGATTTAAGAATACCAAGCTGCAGATGCTGTTCCGCGGACAGAATATTTTGGGCTACAGACCTTATGCAGATGACGTGGTGGACTATTTTGTTCAGAAATCCATTTCAAATGGTATTGATATCATTCGTATCTTTGACTGCTTAAACGATCTGCGCAATCTTCAGGAGGCTGTAAATGCAACCAACAAGTTCAAGGTGCAGGAGGGCAGAGGACACGCTCAGGTTGCCCTTTCCTATACCCTGGGAGATGCCTATACTCTGGAATATTGGACCGATATTGCAAGAAAAGTAGAGGAAATGGGTGCAGATTCTATTTGTATCAAGGATATGGCGGGCCTGCTGCTTCCTTATGAGGCTACCAAGCTGGTATCTGCCATGAAGGAAGCCACCAAGCTGCCTATTGAGCTGCACACCCACTATACCTCCGGTGTTGCCAGCATGACCTACTTAAAGGGTGTGGAAGCCGGGGCGGACATTATCGATACGGCGATCAGTCCTTTTGCCATGGGTACCTCCCAGCCTGCAACTGAGGTTATGGTTGAGACTTTCCGTGGAACGCCCTACGACACCGGACTGGATCAAAATCTGCTTGCGGAAATTGCAGATTATTTCAGACCTTACAGAGATGAGTGTCTTGAAAACGGCCTTCTCAATCCCAAGGTTATGGGCGTTGATATTAAGACGCTGCTTTATCAGGTACCGGGCGGTATGCTTTCCAACATGGTAAGCCAGTTAAAGGAGCAGAATGCAGAGGATAAGTACTACGACGTGCTGCAGGAGATTCCCAGAGTGCGTAAGGATCTGGGAGAGCCCCCTCTTGTTACGCCTTCTTCCCAGATTGTGGGTACCCAGGCTGTATTCAACGTGCTGATGGGCGAGCGCTACAAGATGGCCACAAAGGAAACCAAGGCAGTTTTGCGCGGCGAGTACGGACAGACTGTAAAGCCCATGAATCAGGAGGTAATCGACAAGGTCATTCCCGGAGAGGAGAGAATTACCTGTCGTTATGCAGATCTGCTGGATAACGAGCTGGATAAGCTGGAGGGTGAAATGAAGGAATGGAAGCAGCAGGATGAGGACGTGCTCAGCTATGCACTGTTCCCTCAGGTGGCAATGGAATTCTTCAAGTATCGCCAGGCCCAGCAGGAGAAGGTAGATATGACCCAGGCCGATACCAAGAACGGCGCATATCCTGTTTAAACCATAAGAATACTAAATTTTTAAGGATGGCTGCCCCAGAGACGGACGCTTGGAAAAGCGCCGCTTTGGGGCAGCTTTTTGCCGTAGTGCGCCTGTGGCGCGCGTTTTTTGAAGCCCATTGACAAACGCTCTATGCTAAAGTAAAATAACAAGTGTTATAGCAATACAATAAGAAATCGGAAAGATTTGTGCACAGACTGCCGCAAACGAAGGGAGGAGAGTATGGCCCGCAAGGAATCAATTACACAGGATATTATTTTGGAAACTGCCTTTGCCATGACGAGGCAGGAGGGCTTTTCCAATGTGACGGCCAGAAGGGTGGCGGCGAAGGCAGGCTGTTCCACCCAGCCCATTTTCCGTGTTTATAAGAGCATGGAGGAGCTGTGGGATGCTGTCTATGAGAAGGCGGCTTCCTTTTTTCAGGATTATTGCAGCTTGTACCCAAGAACAGGCAAGCTTCCTTTCTCTAATCTGGGCATGGCTTATATTGCCTTTGCCAGAGAGGAAAAGCATTTGTTTGAGCTTCTGTTTGTGTCCGGCAGCCGGAAAAAGAAAAGCATGTATGAGCTTCTAAACGGCAATGCCGGGAATGTGGTTTATGAGGTTAATCTTGCCAGAGTGAGCGGATGTCCAAAGCCGGGAGAATTGTTTACAAAAATGTGGATTTTCATCCATGGGGCGGCGTGTATGACGCTGACAGGAGACTATGAC
>NZ_CEWDFQ010000312.1:0-3660 GCF_982438285.1 Acetatifactor sp.
AAGGGGCAAGTGGTTAAAACTTGTCCTTTTTTCCAGGTTGTGCTACAATAGGCGAGTATCAAGAATAAAACGGCTTCCAAATGTTACTATTTTAGAAAGGAAAATGGGGAGGAACATTGACGTGCCAAAAGCGTTTTCCATCACTGATATCGGCAGAAAGAGAAAAATGAATCAGGATTGTGTGTATACCTCGGAATATCCTCTGGGCAGTCTGCCAAATTTGTTTATTGTGGCGGACGGCATGGGAGGACATAATGCGGGGGATTTCGCGTCTAAGGTTACGGTGGAGACCATTGTCCGAAAAATCCGGGAATCATCACAGGAAAAACCGGTCCGTGCTTTGGAGAACGCCATTGAAGAGGCCAACAGCATAATCCGCAGGAAAGCCTGTGAGCGCCCGGAGCTTGAGGGCATGGGCACTACAGTGGTGGCGGCCTTTTGTGCGGATGGCCGCCTGGAGGCGGCAAACGTGGGAGACAGCAGGCTTTACATTGTGAATGAAGCTATTCGCCAGATCACCAGAGACCATTCCCTTGTGGAGGAGATGGTGCGAATGGGAGGAATTCCCAGAGAGCAGGCAAGGAACCATCCTGATAAAAATATTATTACCAGAGCGGTAGGGGCGGCAGATGCTGTGGAGCCGGACTTTTTTTCGGAAGAAATAAAAAAGGGCGATCTTGTTTTGATGTGCTCGGACGGCCTGACCAATATGCTGGAGGATGAAGAGATCAGACAGATCATAAGCGGAGGACGGGATATTGCAGAAATGGCCAAGGAGCTTGTGAAGGCGGCCAATGCCAGGGGAGGACGGGACAATATCAGCGTGATATTGATCGATCCTTGAGAGAATGCCGCTTACTGTGGGCGGACATGGAATGAGATTGGAGAGGAAGTATGATCAAGATTGGAATGATGATTGGCGACCGCTATGAGATATTGGAAAAAATTGGAACCGGCGGCATGTCAGATGTATATAAAGCGAAATGCCATAAGCTGAACCGCTATGTGGCAGTGAAGGTATTAAAGCAGGAATTCAGCGAAAATGCCAACTTTGTATCAAAATTCCGCATTGAGGCACAGGCTGCAGCTGGCCTGATGCACCCCAATATTGTGAATGTCTACGATGTGGGAGAGGAAAACGGTATCTATTATATCGTGATGGAGCTTGTGGAGGGGATCACCCTCAAAAAATATATTGAGAAGAAGGCCCGTCTGTCCTACAAGGAGGCAGTTAGCATCGCAATTCAGGTGAGTATGGGCATAGAGGCCGCTCACAACAATCATATTATTCACAGAGACATCAAACCCCAGAATATTATCATATCAAAGGACGGCAAGGTAAAGGTGACGGACTTTGGGATTGCCAAGGCGGCCACCAGCAATACCATAACCTCCAATGTTATGGGCTCCGTACACTATACCTCACCGGAACAGGCCAGGGGCGGCTACAGCGATGAAAAGAGCGACATTTATTCTCTTGGAATCACTATGTTTGAAATGCTCACAGGCCGGGTTCCCTTTAACGGGGAGACCACGGTGGCCATTGCCATTAAACATATCCAGGAGGAAATGCCCTCCCCCAAGGAGTTTGTACCGGAGATTCCTGCCAGTGTGGAAAGCATTGTGTTAAAGTGCTGCCAGAAATCCCCGGACAGAAGATATCAAAATATGCAGGAGCTCATTGCGGATCTGAAGCAGTCCTTGATCAGCCCTGATGAGGATTTCGTGGTGATGCGGGACATGGACGAGTCGGCCCGCACCCGCATGATTTCGGACAACGATATGGCGCAGATCAAACGGCGCTCCGTGTATCAGGAAAATGAGGAGCATCTTAAGCGGCAGGATTCCATGCGGCTGCGCACGGAGGCGGATCCTGCCTATGACGAGGAAGAGGAGGAAGAGGACGAATACGACTATAATCCCAGGATGGAAAAGGTGACTACCGCTCTGGCAGTGATTGTGGGAGTGGTTATCTGCGCTGTAATCATCTTTCTTGCTGTGAGGATTTTCGGCGGCATGCAGGATGAAGACAGACAGAGCCCTATTATCACCACGGAGGAGTCCCAGACCTCTGCCGCTTATGTGCAGATGCCTGATGTGCGGGGAATGAATGTGGAGGATGCCAGGAACAGCCTGACGGGGCTTGGATTGAATCCCCAGGTGGAATATCAGGAGTCCGACACCTATGATGAAGGTGTTGTCATCAGCGCGGATGTAAGCGTGGGGGCTTCCTTGGAGACAGGAAGCAAGGTGACGCTGACTGTAAGCGCAGGCTCAGAGGGCGTTGAGGTGCCCGGGGTGACGGGCAAAACCTTTGATGAGGCAAACAGTGAGCTGATCGGTCTCGGATTTTTAGTGAACAAGACGGAAAACTATTCCGATACCATTGAGGCAGGAATTGTGATTTCCCAGAATCCTGCAAATGGCAGCAAGGCGCCAAAGGGAAGCGTTATCACTGTCACGGTGAGCCTGGGCAAGGAGGAGACAAAAGTGAGAGTGCCCAATCTGATTGGACTTTCCGAGGAGGACGGCACCTTTGAAGCCATTGAGGCAGGGCTTCAGATCGGCAGTGTAAGCTATGTGTACAACGCTGAGGTGCAGGAAGGGCATATCTGTTATCAGAGCTATTCCCATGGCTCTTATGTGGACCCGGGAACCTCTCTGGATATCAAGGTGAGCCAGGGGGCGGAGCCGGTCACCTACAAATGCAATATGAGTATCACCGCGCCTACAGTAGAGGAGGCTCCGGACTATGTGGCGGGAACAGAGGTAACCATCAGGCTGGAGACGGATGACGGACAGGTGCTTTTGGAAACCACCACATCCACCTTCCCCCAGTCGGCAAACTATTACGGCCTGACCTCTTCCGGAGGCACCATCACTATGACGTACACGGTGACTACTCAGGGCGGCACCACTACGGATCCTGAAACGGGAGAGTCGGTGAGCACGCCGGGCGTCACAGAAAGCAGATCCTTTACCAGAAGAGTGGAATTTGCTGCGGAATAGACCAAAAGATGAGGTACGAATGCAGGGAAAGATAACAAAGGGAATTGCAGGGTTTTATTACGTGCATACGGACGGGGGCTGCATTTACGAATGTAAGGCCAAGGGCGTATTCAGGCTGGATGGAAAAAAGCCCCTGGTGGGGGATAATGTGGAGCTGGATGTGCTGGATCAGGAAAAGCTTCTAGGCAATATTCGTGAAATTCTGCCCAGAAAAAGCCAGCTTATCCGCCCAGAGGTGGCAAATGTGGATCAGGCTCTGGTGATTTTTTCCATTGTAAAGCCAAGGCCCAATTTCAATCTGCTGGACCGCTTTTTGATTATGATGCAGCAGCAGGAGATACCCTGTATTGTCTGTTTTAACAAATTGGACATTGACGATGAGGAAGCGGGAAGGGGGTATCTGGATATTTACGATGCCTGCGGCTGCCGGACTTTGATGGTGAGCGCCAGGCAAAATCTGGGAATTGAGCAGCTGAAAGAGCTTTTGTCTGGAAAAACCACCACGCTTGCCGGACCCAGCGGCGTGGGGAAATCTTCACTGATCAACTGTCTGCAGTCGGGAGTGGTCATGGAGACCGGAGGCATCAGCGAAAAGATACAGCGGGGAAAGCACACCACCAGACATTCGGAGCTGATCGCCGTGGAGAATAA
>NZ_CEWDFQ010000313.1:0-3634 GCF_982438285.1 Acetatifactor sp.
GCTGTATCCTACAATTCAAGGTGTAGACCTGAACCTTTTTGGCATGACGGTCAATGCCACATACACCTCTACATTCCTGCCGGTCGTTTTTACAATGGCAATTGCGATTCCTCTTTATAAATGGCTGGAAAAACGTGTATCCAAATTAGTTAAGTCCTTTATGGTTCCTGCTATTGCTTTAGCCGTGGCTGTGCCGCTGGGATTTTCTTTAGTCGGACCTGCGGCAAACATGGTCGGCAATGCTCTGAATGTCGTTCTTACGGTGGTTTTTGACACAGTTCCGTTGGTGGCATTCATTATCTTTGGTGGATTGTATCAGGTTTTCGTTCTGTTTGGTATTCATGGCGCAATCTGCATGGTTCCGTTTATGGAGTTGTTACAGGGTCATCCTGTCAGAATGCTGGGATGCACTCTTATTCCATGCTTTGCCCAGACAGGTGTTGTACTTGCTGTCTGCCTTAAGACCAAAGACAAGAAGCTCAAAGATATCGCGCTGCCTGCTTTCTTCTCCGGTATTTTTGGTGTGACGGAACCCGCTATCTATGGCGTGACCCTCCCGCGCATTAAAATGTTCGTCATTGCCTGTATTGGTGCAGCAGCAGGCTCTGCGGTTGGTGCAATCACTGGCCTGACTCTGTATAGCTATGCGGGCATGGGTGTTATTGGCTTGCTGGGAATGATTAATCCTAATGGTGCAACGAATTTTGTGGGCATTATTTTGATGGTAGCCGTTGCCTTTGGTTTCAGTTTTGTGATGGCTTGGTTTACTTATAAAGATGAGGATGGCACCAGTGAAAATATTCTGACAGAACAAGGGGAAAAGAATCAAAAAAAGAGTGCCCCTCGAACTGAAAAGTCCGCAATGGCTCTTCAGAAAGTGGAAATTGCAGCTCCCCTGTCTGGCACCGTTAAGCCGCTGGGTGAATGTAGTGATGAGGCATTCTCCACCGAGGTGCTGGGCAAAGGCGTGGTCATCCTGCCGGAAAACGGTATTGTGATGGCTCCTTTTGACGGTGTGGTAGAAAATCTGTTTTCTACCCGTCATGCTATTGCCCTGACCGATAAAACAGGCTGCAATGTGCTCATTCATATCGGGATGAATACCGTAAGATTGGACGGTGAAGGATTCAAGGCCTTTGTCAAACAGGGTGATACTGTAAAAAAAGGTGATAAGTTGCTGGAAGTAGATATCAATTCCATTCATGAAAAAGGATATTCTCTGGAAACGCCTGTTCTTGTAACCAACGCCGATGATTATGCAGATGTGATAGAGATGGCTTCCGGTTCAGTAAAGGCCGGTGCTCCACTGCTTACTGCATTAAAATAAAGGGGGATACAGACGTGAGCACATTTCCAAAGGGATTTTTTTGGGGTGGCGCAACTGCTGCTAACCAGTATGAGGGTGGCTGGGATGCTGATGGCCGTGGTCCGGTTATGACGGATGTTACTACGGCAGGTACAGCAAAAACACCACGTTTGATAACCTATCAGCTTCCCAATGGTGATATTAAGGCTTGTCCACAGATGGCGATACGTCCGATTGGAGCAAAGCCAGTGGTGGCAGATGGATACTATTATCCCAATCAGCAAGCTGTGGATTTTTACCACCGCTATAAAGAAGATATTGCTTTATTGGCAGAGATGGGCTATACGATGTTCCGTATGTCCATCAGCTGGAGCCGTATTTATCCCAAAGGAACCGAGGAGAAACCCAATCAGGCAGGTTTGGAGTTCTACTATAAAGTTTTTGCTGAACTGAAAAAATACAATATCGAGCCACTTGTAACGATTTGCCATAACGATACTCCTCTGTATATTGAAGAAGAGTTGGGCGGTTGGGAAAACCGCAATACGATCGCGTTATTCGATAAGTATGCAAAGACAATTCTGGACGAGTACAAAAATGAAGTCAAATACTGGCTGACCTTTAACGAAATCAATTGTCCGTTGCTGCTATTGAAAGTCATTCCTGATTGTCCAAAGGAACTGGCTGCATCGGCCTATATTAAGCTGCACCACCAGTTTATAGCCAGTGCCCATGCAGTGCAGTATGCCCATACTGTAAGCCCTAACTATAAAGTAGGCTGCATGAGTGCCGGTGGCTGTAATTATCCGTTGACCTGTGACCCGAAGGATCAGCTTTTCACACAGCAGGATCGGCAAATGATGAATTACTATTGCGGTGACGTGATGGTACGAGGTGCTTACCCGTTTTTTGCCAAGCGTCTATGGGATGCTGATGGTGTGACGTTGGATATTACAGAGCAGGACAAGGCCGACCTGCTGGCAGGCAAAGTGGACTTCTACAGCTTCAGCTACTACTCCACCAGCTGTGTCACGACCCACAAGGACGTGGCAAAGGACGGCGCAGGCAATCTGAGCCTCGGCGCAAAGAACCCCTATATCAAGTATTCCGACTGGGGCTGGGGCATGGACCCCTCCGGCCTGCGCTACTACCTGAATGAGATCTATGGCCGCTATCAGATCCCTCTGATGGTGGTGGAGAACGGTCTGGGCGCAGTGGATACGCTGGAGCCGGACGGCAGCGTGCATGACCCCTACCGCATCGAGTATCTGCGCGGTCACATTCAGGCTATGGAGAAAGCCATCAATGAGGATGGCGTGGATCTGCGTGCCTACACGCCGTGGGGCTGCATCGACCTGATCTCGGCCTCCACCGGCGAGATGAAGAAGCGCTATGGGTTCGTGTACGTTGATCTGGACAACGAGGGCCACGGCACCCGCGACCGCTACCGCAAGGACAGCTTCTACTGGTATAAAAAGGTCATCGCCTCCAATGGTCAGGATTTGACCTGAAATAATTTGGCAAGGTAAATGTAAAGCATTTAGTGCTCTTTGACTTGTATTGTCACACCGATGGTGTATAATGCCTTTAGAGGATAGCGGCATTGACCAGCTATCGGTGGCGATGAAGTAGCAGACTGGTTCGGCATCAGGCTGCTGTGGAGCCAAACCATGGGTTAAGCGATAACCACAAGCCGAATAGATTCACTCGAATCGAACGAAAACGCAAAATGCCCGCTCACCGTGGAGATTCAGCTCCATCGGTGGTCGGGCATTCTTTTGTTATTCAGGCAATACAAGATAGCTATATTCATCAGGAAGAACGATCTTTTCCCATTCGACCTTTTTGGCGGTAAACACGATTTCTGAATACTGTTCCTCGCTGCGGCTCTTGCGATATGTAGCAATAATTCGGTCAGCAGCTTTTACCTTGGTTCGGATATCGCCCTCCAGTACCGTGTTGGGGACGAAACGACCTTCACCGCCATCCCGGACAAACCCCATGCAGGCACTGAGGGAGCCAGCGATTTTGTCAGTGTACAGCTTAGGCTGGCTCATGTTGTAATCGCCCAACATTTTTGCGGAGAGGTTCTTCTTCATCAGACTGGGCAGAACCCGCATTTTCATTTCGGTGGTTCCGTCTGCGGAAAATTCAAAGTCCGCTTCGGTCAGACGCTTGTCATAGCACAGATTGAAAAAGTGTCGGGCATTGATGCCAGGCTTGCGCAGCTTAAAGCCTGTCATGTGCAAGAAGTTACCAATATCGAATGTGACTTCCAGACAATGGACATTCTTGTGCTTGTCCGTGGTGATGAACAATAGGCTTCTG
>NZ_CEWDFQ010000314.1:0-3630 GCF_982438285.1 Acetatifactor sp.
TCACAATATTAATCAAGGTTCCTGCCACAACATAAAAAATAGTATTGGCATAGCCAACCCATATCCGGGCATTGGAAAACACTCTCTGGTAAGCTTCCACAGAAAATCCCAGCGGCTTCAATAAAATGCCGGAATGTCCCAAAAGCAAGGATGCTTTGCTGAAAGAAGCACATATCACATACCAGAAAGGATAAAGACATATAATCATCATAACTATCATAAAACATACATTAAAAAAATCAAAGATTCTTCCGCCCAGACCGTACTTTTTTATTCTTTTTCCAATCCTCATTTTTCTCCTCCTACCACAGACTGGTTTCGCTGACTTTTTTACTAATTTTGTTTGCCAGGATTACCAGCATAAAATTAATCAGCGAGTTAAATAAATCCACCGCTGCTGAAAAGGAGTACTGCCGATTCACCAGCCCCATCCGGTAAACATAAGTGGAAATCACATCCGCAGTCTCATAAATTCCCTCATTATAAAGCAGAATTATCTTTTCGTATCCTATGCTCATCACCTGTCCCAGGCGCATAATCAACATAATGATTACTGTTGGCATAATACAGGGAAGCGTAATATGAATGGTCTGCTTCCACCGATTAGCTCCGTCTATCTGGGCAGCCTCATACAATTCCGTATCCACTGCGGTCAGTGCGGCCAGATACACAATAGAGCCCCAGCCTACTCCCTGCCATATATCACTGATCACATAGACAGGAAGAAAATTTTCCGGTGAGCTCAGAAGATTCCTTCCATCATATCCGAACAAATTCACCAGAATCTGGGTAATAAAGCCCTCGGGCTTTACAAACTCCCGGATCATGGAACAGATTACTACCATGGAAACAAAATGAGGCATATATGTAATCGTCTGCGTCAGTCTGGAAAATCGCCTGCTTTTAAGCTCATTCATCAAAAGTGCCAGAATAATGGGCGCAGGAAATCCAAAAATAATCGTTGTAACACTGATACGCAGCGTATTGATTAAGAGACGTTTAAAATAAATGCTTTGAAAAAAAGTGATGAAATGCTGCAGTCCCACCCATTCGCTGCCCAGTATTCCCCGTCTTGGGCTGTAATCCATAAATGCGATAATCAGACCATACATAGGCTTATAATGAAACAGCAAATAATAAAGAAGCACTGGCAGCACCAGAAAATACAGCTCCTTCTGCTTTTTTACTTTTTTAATCGTTCCTCCGGGAACCCTTCTCTTGATTTGTTTATTTGCGCGCATTCTGTCCCTCTTTCTCCCATCAGGGTAAAAAACGGCGGCCGACTTCTGCTGCCAGACCGGTCGCCGCACAAATTACCTTTCGTTATATCTGTCAAGAGCCGCCTGATAGATTTCAATCATTTCGCTCATTCCAATGCTGTCAAGCTGTTCCACATAGCTGTCCCATTCTGCCTCGATATCCAGCACCCCTGTAAAGAATTTTGCCGTATTCTCCGAGACAAAGGTATTCACCTGAGCGGTGAGAATGCTATATTGCATACTTTCCTCTTCCGAAAGCGTGATGGGGGGAACCAGAGTTTTTTGACTTTCATTTCCGTCATTCCAGTCAAGCAAAGCCTGCTTCTGTTCTTCAGTCTGATAATACTGGAAAATATAGTTTGCATCCTGCACAAAGGGTCCGCACCCATTTGCCAGACCGTGATAGGTCATAGCTGTGGATACACTCCATCCGTTGGGATTGTGCATGATCTCATCCGTATAGGTGGGAACACCGTCCACCATAGTGTAGGCCTCTCCCTCCTTGCCATAATTGATCATATAGTGCCCTGCCTGACTATAACAGTAGTTCAGGAATTTTGCCGCAAGCTCTGGATTTTCACAGTCCGCTGTGATTACTGCAGAAGCATTGCTGGTGGTTGCGTAATCATAGGAGCCTCCTCCATAGAGCACTGTATCCGAGCGCTCCATCACAGGGAAGGAAGCCGTAGCCATCTCAAAATCTGGATTGTAGGCCTCCGGAGCCGCCGCAACACTCTCAATCATCGTTCCCAGAAGGCTGCCCCCTGCGCCGATAGTCACCGCCGCCTGATCGTTCAGTATATAGCTCATCACCGTATTCTTGTCACAGGTCAAAATATCTGCGTCCAAAAGTCCCTTATCCACCCAGTCATTTACTTTCAGCATCAGCTCTTTAAAGGCTTCCTCCGTATATCCGTTATGGATGGTTCCCGTTTCATCGTCCACATACATACCTGCACGGATGCCATAAGCACTTCCCATAAAGCGGAGCAGATATTCCATGGACTGCATTACCATAGGCTTTTCGATCCCATACTCCTTAAGTGCCGTCAACGCCTGCTCCCAGTCGTCCAAGGTCTCCAAAGGTCCTGTATAGCCTGCCTTTTCCAATAAATCTGCCCGGTACATGGGGCCAGTGGTGCACTGCAGGTACTTATCTCCCCTGATAAAGGGAAAGCAATAGTAATGACCTTCATCATTTTTTACCTCCCGGTCCACAGCAGGATTGTCCTGAAGGTACTGCCACAGATCCGCCGCCGCTCCGTCCGGCTGGATATACTCATCCAGCAGTGTCAAAACCCCTTCCGCCTCTGCTGCGGCTGGTCCGCCTGTATAGTTGGTAGTCCACTCCCATACAATGATATCCGGCAGAGAACCGCTGGCAATCATGGTGGAAAATTCTTCACTGGAGCTTCCCTCTGTAGGCTGTATAAACTCTACCTGAATTCCTGTCATTTCCTGCCAATTCTTCGCCCAGGCGGTTTCATTGGCAGAGGCCGCCGCATCGCTGGCCCAATATTCCATCCAGACAGTGAGTGTCTGATCCGTATCCTCTACTGGATAGCTCACATAATTACTTCTTGGATTTGTCAGCGCATCCCCTTCCTCTTTATTCAAAGGCTCCAGTAATTCATAAGAAGCCGTCTGGCCCGTTTCCGGCTCTTGTACCGTATCGTTATTGTCTTTGCTGCCTTCAACTGTCTCCGCCACCATTTCCGTCCCTGAGTTTCCGGTACTCCCACAGCCGCTCAGCACTCCGGCAATGCCCATAGACAGCATCAGTATGACAGCAATGATCTTCTTTTTCATTCTGTTCACCCTCCATTTGATTGTGTTTGCTGCGCAGCTTTTGTTTTTTGTACATGCCCATCATAACAGCATTTTTCCAAAAACATCAAGTGACAATCCTTATCTTAGGCTGTGACAAAATGATCTCTGACCTATGACAAAATTTACAGGGAGAATGACAAATTATTTTTCTCTACTCATGGCATTTGCCCGCTTTCTTTCCACTGGCTGGGCGTCATACCCTCGCTTTGTTTAAAACATCTCAAGAAAGTCCTGACACTTCCAAAGCCTGCCATCTGTGCCACATCATTCAGGCCTTTGTCCGATGTCTGCATAATCTCTTTTGCTCGAAGAATACGCAGTGCCGAAATATAGGACGGAAGCTTTTGTCCCCGTATTCTGCGGAAGGTTTTTGACATTTCTACCGAGGACAGATGAAAGTGTTCTGCTATGGAGGTAACTCCCAGAGTGCAGTCGGTCAAATGCTGGACAATGTATTGCTCTATTCTCTGGCACATTTCCTCCTCATTTTGAAAATCCTTATCCCGGTCCTCCTTTAGAATTTCACATATTCGGTCAAATC
>NZ_CEWDFQ010000315.1:0-3627 GCF_982438285.1 Acetatifactor sp.
CCTGGGGAGGAAAAAGGCAACGAACTCACATGGGCGATTTTTCTTACGCGTTTTGCCAATTCCAGAATCCATTATTTATTACAATTTGTTAATTGTGGCTTTGGCGACAGGACTTCGTATCGGAGAATTGATGGCATTAACTTGGCCGGATATAGACAGTGATATGTTGGTATAAATGATTACACAACAAAATGGTGAAAAAGCGGTACAAATGTGCCCTTAGATTTCAATAAAAATTTGCAATATGCAAAATAAGAGGTATAATATTGAAAAAAGAGGGAGCAATATCCCACATATTTCAGTAATGGAGGCGTATATGGAGATTAAAAGAGAACGATATTTGAAAGCGCTCGTTGAGCGTATGCATAATGGCTTAATTAAAGTAGTTACCGGAATTCGAAGATGTGGTAAGTCCTATTTGATTTTTAAAATTTTCAGAGATTATTTGCTGGCTCAGGGGATTGATGAAACACATATTATTACGATTGAGCTTGATCAAAGGAAAAATAAAAAATATCGTGATCCAGATGCAATATTGGATTATATAGATACTTTAATTACAGATAAGGAACCATATTACATTTTACTGGACGAAGTACAAATGCTGGCAGATTTTGAAGAGGTATTGAATTCACTTCTTCACATTGAAAATGTCGATGTGTATGTGACCGGAAGCAATTCAAAATTTTTGTCCAAAGATATTATTACCGAATTTCGGGGAAGAGGTGATGAAATACATGTATTTCCGCTGTGTTTCAAAGAATTTATGGAAGCATATGAAGGAGATATGTATCATGGATGGGCAGAGTACGTTGCTTATGGTGGTTTGCCGTTGACCGTGACAATGAGGACAGAGGAGCAGAAAATTCATTATCTGAGCAGACTCTTTGAAGAAACGTATATCAAGGATATTGTTGAGCGTAATCATATTGAAAAGATACAGGAACTAAATGATTTGATTAATATTTTAGCATCTGCAACCGGCTCGCTGAAGAATCCATCTAAGATAGAGGCAACCTTTAAAAGTGTAATACAGTCGGACATCAGCCTGAATACGATTCGTCAATATCTGGAATACTTGCAGGATGCGTTTATTGTGAGTGAAGCAAATCGCTATGATGTAAAGGGCAGAAAGTATATTGGAACGCCTCTTAAGTATTATTTTGAGGATGTTGGGCTGCGAAATGCCAGACTTGGTTTCCGGCAGGTGGAAGAAACACATTTGATGGAAAATATTATTTATAATGAACTTCGGATGAGGGGATTTCAAGTGGATGTAGGTGTTGTGCAGAAACGAAGCCGTAATAAGGACGGCAGACAAGAAAAAAAACAGTTGGAGATTGATTTTGTGGCGAATCTGGGAAGCAGGAGATATTATATTCAATCTGCGTTTAGTATACCGGATAAGGAGAAGGAAGAGCAGGAGAAGGCATCATTGCTTAATGTGAATGATTCATTTAAGAAGATTGTTATAGTGAAAGATGTTATTAAGGTAAAGCATGATGAAAATGGAATAACTACAATGAGTATATACGATTTCCTTTTGCAGGAGAACAGCCTGGAACTGTAGCTGAGAGACTGCCATTTGATGGTGTCGGGATAGCGAATATAAGCTCTTCCCATAATTGCCGCCTTGTGTTACAATCAAACTAATGTGAAAAGAAAAAAGGAGATCGATCCTATGGCAAGTGTCAGCTTAACCCGAATCATTGAAAAGATGAAGCTGGAAAATCTCACACCGGAGATTGACGTAACCAGCATCCGTATTACGCAGCCTGATATCAACCGCCCGGCGCTGCAGATGGCAGGCTATTTTGAGCATTTTGACGCCGCAAGACTGCAAATTATCGGTTTTGTGGAATATACTTACATGGAGAGCCTCAGTGAGGAACGCAAGCGGGAGATTTACGGGGAACTTATGACCTATGATATTCCCTGTATTGTGTTCTGCCGGGAAATGAAGCCAGACCCTATTTTTCTGGAGACGGCCCTGGAGCATCATGTACCCCTTCTGTCCACCAAAAAGACTACATCGTCCTTTATGGCGGAGATCATAAGGTGGCTGAATGTAAAGCTGGCTCCCTGCATTTCCGTCCACGGCGTACTGGTGGACGTATATGGCGAGGGCGTGCTGATCACAGGGGAAAGCGGTATCGGAAAATCTGAAGCAGCCTTGGAGCTGGTAAAAAGAGGGCACCGGCTTGTGACGGACGATGTGGTGGAGCTGCGCAAGGTAAGCGACGATACGCTGATCGGTTCTGCGCCCGATATCACGAAGCATTTTATTGAATTAAGAGGCATAGGCATTGTGGACGTGAAGGCGCTTTTTGGCGCATCCTCCGTGAAGGATACACAGCAGGTGGATATGGTGATCCGCCTGGAGGACTGGGATAAGGATAAGGAATACGATAGACTGGGTCTGGAGGAAAATTACACGGAATATCTGGGTAATAAAATTGTCTGCCATAATATTCCCATTCGTCCCGGGAGAAATCTCGCCATTATCTGCGAGTCTGCGGCGGCGAACCACCGCCAGAAAAAGATGGGGTATAATGCGGCGCAGGAGCTGTACACCAGAGTGCAGAATTCTCTGGCCAGAAAAAGAGAAGAGGATGGGGAGGATTGACAGATGGGCAAATACGCTTTTGGAGTGGATGTTGGAGGCACAACGGTAAAGCTGGGGCTGTTTGACGCAGAGGGACAGCTTTTGGAAAAGTGGGAGATTCCCACCAATAAAGAGAATGCAGGAGCCGGGATTCTGCCGGATACGGCAAGGAGTATTCTGGCAAAAATGCAGGAAAGACAGATTTCCCAGGACGATCTTGCGGGCATTGGCATTGGAGCGCCTGGAGCGTACGACAGGGAAGGAAATCTGATAGGCAGATCCGTGAACCTGGGCTGGAGCGACTTTTCCATTCCCGAGAAGATGAAGGCATACTTTAACGTGCCCATAAAGGCGGTGAACGATGCCAATGCGGCGGCTTTTGGAGAAATGTGGATGGGCGCAGGCAAGGGCTATAAAAATATGGTGTTAGTGACGCTGGGAACCGGAGTGGGCGGCGGAATCATTGTAAACGAGCAGATTGTGACAGGAGCAAACGGTGCAGGCGGCGAAATCGGGCATATCCATATCGAGGACAATGAAACCGAATGCTGTAACTGCAAAAACAAGGGCTGTCTGGAGCAGTATGCCTCCGCAACGGGGCTGGTGCGTCTGGCAAAGAGACGTCTTGCCAAGGACGATACGCCCAGTATTCTCCGAAATGGCAAGGTGAGCGCAAAGTCTGTTTTTGACGCTGTCAAGGAAAAGGATGCCGTTGCAGTGGAAATTGCGGAGGAATTCGGTGATTATCTGGGAAAGGGCCTGGCAGCGGTGGCAGGTGTAGTAAACCCCGAGGCTTTTGTAATCGGGGGAGGCGTTTCCAAGGCTGGGGAAATTCTTTTTACTTATATCCGTCCCTGCTTTGAGAAGTATGCCTATGCGCCTTGCAGGAATGCAAAATTTGTTCTGGCCACCCTGGGAAATGACGCCGGAATTTACGGCGCGGCCGGTCTGATTCTGCATTGATGGTTCAATAAGAAAACAAGCATAGAAAGAAGATAGATTTATGATCAGTGAAGCAGCAC
>NZ_CEWDFQ010000316.1:0-3620 GCF_982438285.1 Acetatifactor sp.
AGCAGAATCTGCTTTTGAATGGTACCCTTTACCTCCTTATCGCTCATGCCCACCTTCTGCATGATCTCAAAGCTGCTCTGATCCTCAAAGCCCTCCGTAACCTGTTTATAGTACAGTATCACCAGCAGGCAGATCAAAAAGATAGCGGAGAAAAAGATTCCAATAAACAACAATCCCCCGTACATGGATTCCTGCTCCCGCATCCGTTCCCTGTAGTCCTCAAAGGAGGCAAAGCCCGGGGTGGTGGAGGCCGCCTGGTAAAGGGCTTCCACAAAGGCTTCTGTATTCTGCTCCTCTCCCTTGGGGGTAAGCTGCATTTTAAAAGACGAGGAGGCGGCAGCATCCACACCATAGCAGGCCGCAATCTGGGAAAGGGTTTCCCAATCCCCTGCCACAATCACAAACTCGCCGCCAAAATTATTGTCCTGCGCCTTGGGCGCCACCTTACACTCCGAGAGCTCCTCCTTGATCACAAAGGAGGCGTCCATAAAGCTTACGACTGCGCTTTTCGCCAAAACCTCCTCTTTCCCGGCAAAATCCGATCCGCTGGAAAACAAAAGCACTTCCCCCGAATTCAGGGTATCGTCCCTTCCCTCCAGGCGGTTAAACTCTGAGACCGTCATCAGCTTTACCCAATACATATCCTCGAACCGGGTGCTTTCACTTCTTGTCACAAACGTATTTCCTCTTTTTTCCACCGGGCACTCCACATAGGAATAATATTGGCTCTCCGCAAGGGAAACCTGATGCTCCCTGGCCAGTCTGCCTGTATTTTGAAGCCACCCCTCCCTGTCCGTAAAGGAGGCTTCCATAAAGTTAATCTCCACGTCAAAGGGATAGCTGAAGCTTTGTATCCTTGGTATCCCCAGATACAAAGAAACCGTGCAGACTACTGTGATGATCACCATGGTGGAAAAAATACAGATATTCACCAGGCTGGCAGCGCTCTTTTTCATACGATACAGCATACCGGACACAGTGACAAAATTGTCCGCCCGATAGTAAAATTTCTTTCTCCTTTTTAAAAATCTCAAAAGCACAATACTGCCGGAGGTAAAGAGAAAATGGGTTCCCGCCACCACCAGAAAAATTGCCAGGAAAAAGTCTGTAAAAATCATGGAATTAAGCTTGGCCTGTATTGCAATGCGATAACCCGTTCCCAATGCAAGCACGCCCAAAAGGCTCCAAAGCCAGATAAGCTTAGGCTCCTTTTCCCCCTTTCTGGACTCTCCCATCAGATCAATGGGATTTGCCCTGCCCACCTGAAACAGATTGGCTGTCAGGTTGATTGCGGATACAATTCCAAAAAACACCAAAGTATCCCAAAGCGCTTTCCAGCTGAAGGAAAAATCTGCCTGGACGGGAAGCTTTGCCAGGTTTAAGAGCAGCAAAAACAAAAGCCTGGAAAACAAAAGCCCCAAAAGGATGGCTGAAAAAACCACTGCCACATAGATCACCGCCGTCTCCACAAAGAGCAGCATCCCGATATGCTTTTTTTCCATTCCGAGGATGCTGTAAAGACCCAGCTCCTTCTTTCTTCGCTTGATTAAAAAGCTGTTGGTATAATACAGGAAAGGCACCATGATCATCCCAAGCAGCCAAAAGCCTATGCTCATCAGCATCAGCGCATAGCCTGCCCTGGGTATGGTGGCCATGACATCATTGTTTAAAATCAGGTCAAACACAAAGTATGTGAACATGGCAAAAATGCACACGCCGATATAGGGCAGATAGGAAGCGCTGTTTTTGCGGATGCTTTGAAGCGCCATACGAGGAATCAGACCTCTCTTATTCATGAGAAATCCCTCCTTCCTTTCCTGTCTGCAGCACCGTCAAAGTATCTGAAATCTTGCGGTACATTTCCTCATCCTTTAGGTTTCCTCTGTAAATCTGATTAAACACACAGCCATCCTTGATAAAAAGCACTCTTCCCGCCCGGCTGGCCGCCTGAATGCTGTGGGTCACCATCAGGATGGTCTGGCCGTCTCTGTTCACATCCCCAAAGATACGAAGCAGCCTGTCCGAGGCCTTGGAGTCCAGCGCCCCGGTAGGCTCATCCGCAAGGATGATCTGGGGCCTTGTAA
Organism: Acetatifactor sp.; assembly: GCF_982438285.1. NCBI lineage: Bacteria > Bacillati > Bacillota > Clostridia > Lachnospirales > Lachnospiraceae > Acetatifactor > Acetatifactor sp. The sequence goes on from NZ_CEWDFQ010000316.1 coordinate 2,085, forward strand.
TCAACGCCCGGGCCACTGCCGTTCTCTGCTTCTGTCCTCCCGATACCTCATAGGGATATTTGTCCAAAATGTCCTGGATATCAAGCCTGCGGGCCAGCAAAAGCAGTCTTTCCTCCATCACCTGATAGCTTACGCCCGCCAGCACCAGAGGCAGAAAAATATTGTCCCGAAGAGACAGGGTATCCAGCAGATTAAAATCCTGAAACACAAAGCCCAGGTTATCCCGCCTGAAGGCGCACAGCTCCTTGGGCTTAATATCCGCCATATTCTTTCCCGCTAAAATCACCTGGCCGCCGGTAGGCTTATCCAGAGAGGCCATAATATTGAGCAGCGTGGTTTTTCCCGATCCCGACTCTCCCATAATAGCCACATATTCCCCCTGCTCCACTGAAAAGGTCACGTCAAAAAGAGCCTGTACCTTGCTGCCTCCCAGACGCTGGGTATAAATCTTTTTTACATTTTTCACTTCCAATAACGCCATAAACACACTCCTCTTTTCCCGAATCTAAATGAATGAAAACGACGCCCAGAGGTACCGTTTGAAATAATGATACAGAAAAAGGAAATGCGCTGCCATAAGGCTGTCTTACATTTCCCCGTTAAACCTTACATTTTTGTCACATAAGGCATCAATCCCTATTCTCTTTTGTCTGATAAAGGGACAGATACACTCTCGTGCCCTGATTTTCCCCACTCTCTACCCTGATCTGATTTCCCAGCCGGTCTAAAATCTGCCTGCTAAGATACAGGCCTATCCCTGTGGATTTTTTGTCCATGCGTCCGTTATAGCCCGTAAAGCCTCTCTCAAAAATCCGGGGCAGGTCCTCTGGCCTGATTCCGATGCCGTTGTCCTCCACCACCAGCGTACAGGGATCCTGCTCCCACAGATAAATGGAGATGCAGCCCGCAGCCGGAGCCGTATATTTGATGCTGTTTGACAAAATCTGTTCGATGCAGAAGCCAAGCCATTTTTCGTCCGTCAGAACAGACAGCCTCATTTCCGAAAGCTGCAGGCGGATTCCCTTGTTGATAAAAAGCACGGCATACTTTTTCACTGCCTGCTTTAACAGGGTGTAAAGATCACACTCCTGCAGGACCAGATCCTGCCCCATGCTCTCCAGCCTCTGATAGTGAAGCACCATCTCCACATACTGCTCCGTTTTGAAAAGCTCCTCCTTTAACAAAAATCTTTCTCTGGAGCCGATTGTCTCCCCTCCTAACAAAAGCTTCATGGCCGCAATAGGTGTCTTGATCTGGTGGGCCCACATAAGATAATAATCGCCTCTCGCAGTCTGGGCCTCCTCCTCCAGGGACTGTCTGTGCTTTCTTATTTCCTCCAGTTCTTCGATCAGGCTCTCATAGGCCTCCTCTAAGGGTTTTCTTTTCTCCCGCCACAAATCCGGGTTCCACTCCACCGTCCCAAGCTGCTTGAGATTTTCCCTCGCAAGCAAGAGTTCCCTCCTCTTTGCCACATACCTTTTCCCCGCAAAAAAGCCGGCGGCCAGCCAGAAAAAAGCGGAAAGGGGAATTGCATAC
>NZ_CEWDFQ010000317.1:0-3599 GCF_982438285.1 Acetatifactor sp.
GTCCAGGCCGCTGCAGTGGATTTATACAGCTCTCTGCAGAGCCTTCTGGACAGAATATTCGGATATTTGTGATTGTATGCAATAAAATCAGGCCTGCCAAGCCAGTTGAAACACAGATTCTGCAGCAGGAATCCAAAAAAACCTCTATATTCCTTTTCCCACAGAAATCCATCGGAGAGCTGTCCTCTCACAATATCTCTGTGATTGCGGCGGTACCACCAGACCCCCAGCGGGTTAAAGGATTCCATGCAGTAACGGCCCCCGTAGGCCCGAAGCAGCTGATCCGCCGCCGGACACAGGGAAAGATCCGTCCGCTCAATCTTAAATTCCACGATCAGCGGAACCCTTCCATCCACCATCTTAAGCACATCCTCAAGCCGGGGAATACATTCCCCCGAGTCAAACAGGGAAAATCCCTGCAGCTCCTTCCAGGTATAATCCCCCACCTTTCCCGGGCGGCCGCATACCCTTTTCAGGGTAAAATCATGGAACACCACCACAACCCCGTCCTTTGACAGCTGAATATCCAATTCTATCCCAAACCCGGCCTCCACCGCCTTTTGAAAGGCCTTCATGGAGTTTTCAGGAGCCTCCGAGCCATTGTCATGCAGCCCCCTGTGCGCATACATCCATTTCTTAAAATATGTCATATCCGGCCTGTGGTTCATCCGCGGCATAATCATCCAAAAGTACAGTGCCGCTGCAAGCAGCAAAGCACATGCCAGTCCCAGCATTGTCATGGTACTATTCTTTCCTCTTCTTCCGTATTTTAGTCATTTATCCGTATTCTGGTCCTCCTCCCCAATTTCCACATGCAAAAGCCTGTGGGCCCTGGGGCTTAAAGGCCTGCCCAAATACTCTTCATACACCTTTTGTACCTGTGGATTCTCATGGGAAAAGCGAAGCTGTCTCTTTTCATCCAGAAGATAAAGCCTGCTGCCGCGCTCCGTTGCCAGCTCTTCGCCATCTTTTATGGGCTGCCCCCCGCCGCCCACACAGCCGCCCGGACAGGCCATGACCTCCACAAAATCATACGCCGCCCTTCCCGCAGCCACATCCTGCATCAGTTTTTCCGCATTGGACAAGCCATTTACAATGCAGGTGCGAAGCATCCTGCCGCCCAGAGAAAAATTTGCCTCTCTTCTGCCGGACTCTCCCCGCACCTCAAAAAAAGCCTCCGGCCTTGGATTATGCCCCTGGCAGAGGGCATAGGCCGTGCGCAGCGCCGCCTCCATAACACCCCCTGTTACGCCAAAGATCACCCCAGCGCCTGTGCTTACTCCCAGCGGAGAGTCAAACTCCTCCTCCTTAAGGAACCTTGGATTGATGTGCTCTGCGCGAATCATGCGGATCAGTTCTCTGGTAGTCAGCACAATATCCACATCCGGCCCCGCCTGGGCGCTCTGCATGCCGGGAAGGGCCGCCTCTCTCTTTTTTGCCACACAGGGCATAATGGATATACTGCAGATTTGTCCGGGATCAATCCCCGTCTTTTTGGCAAAATAGCTCTTTGTCACGGCGCCGAACATCTGCTGTGGAGATTTTGCCGTAGACAGATTCCCCTTGTACTTGGGATAACGCTTCTCCACAAAGCTGACCCAGCCGGGACAGCAGGAGGTAAACATAGGCCACTGGTATTCCTCCGGCCGCTTCAGCCGCTCCAACAGCTCTCCCGCCTCCTCCATAATGGTAAGGTCCGCCCCAAAATTCGTATCAAACACATAATCAAAGCCGATCCGCTTTAACACTGCCGCAAGGCGCTTCTCCGTCGCCTCCTGGGAGGACAGCCCCAGGTCCTCTCCCCATGCAGTGCGCACCGCAGGCGCCACCTGCACCACCGTAATTTTTTCCAGGTCGGCCAGGGCTTCAAAAACCTTTTTCAGGTCGTCCCTTTCCCTGAGCGCTCCTGTGGGACAATGGGTAATGCACTGACCGCAGAGAGTGCAGTCGCTGTCACAGATCCGCTGCCCGTCGGCCACATCCACCGTAGTGCGCCCACCGGTATTTTGCACATCCCACACGTGCATTGACTGCATCTTGTCACAGATCTGCACACAGCGCATACATTTGATGCACTTTCCGGAATCTCTGATCAGCGGAAAGTCATCCTCCCAGGGAATCCGGGATATCTCCTCACTGTAAGGCAGCTTAAGAATTCCCAGATCATTGGAAAGCTTCTGCAGTCTGCAGCTGCCGCTTCTTGCACAGATGGCGCAGCGGCAGTCATGCTGGGAAAGCAAAAGCTCCACGTTGGTCCGCCTTACCCTTCTTACCTTGGGGGAATTGGTGTAAATCTGCATCCCCTCCTCCACCGGGCTGTTGCAGGCGGTGATTAACCCGTTTTTCCCCTGCATCTCCACCACGCACACCTTGCAGGCGCTGATCTCATTGATCCCCTCCAGATAGCACAAATGCGGTATCTCAATGCCGATCTGGGCCGCCGCCTTCATCACTGTGGTTCCCTGGGGAACCGACACTGCAATTCCATCTATGGATAAATTTATCATGCCCTCTTTTCCTTTCCCTCCGGTTACCAAATGGCAGCTCTGCCGCCCTTTAAATTGCCGTAGCCATACTTGTCGCAGCGCAGGCATCTTCCCGCCTCCTGACAGGCCTCCTGTCTGGTCATGCAGTGCTCAAAGGCGTCGAAATTCTTTTTCCGTTCTCCTGCTTCGGCCTCGCCTGGCTGAATCCTGCCGCAGGGTTCCTTGTCCTCGTAGCTTACGGGAGGAATTTCCACATCACAGGAGATCACATGGTGGCAGCCCAGATATTCGTCAATATTTGCCGCCGCCACTTTACCCGCCGCAATGGCGCGGATTACGGTTGCGGGACCCGTCACACAGTCACCCCCCGCAAACACTCCCGGTATCTCCTTCACCTCGCTGTCGCTCATGGCCGCAATGGTGCCCTTCTTTACGGATACTCCCGCCTCCTCAAAATGCCGGGTCTCTATGCCCTGTCCAATAGCCACCACCACGATGTCGCAGGGAATCCGCAGAAGAGGCGCATCCGCCCGGGACGCCCGGGCTCTCCCCCAGGCATCGATAGGGCCGATAATCTGAGGCTCCACCCACAAGGCTTTTACATTTCCGTCCTCGTCCGCCTCCACTCTGTGAGGAGCCTTCAGACTATACAGCTGTGCTCCTTCCGCAACAGCCCCCTCCACTTCCTCTGGAAGGGCCGTCATATCCTCCTGCCGCCTGCGGTAAGCGATGCAGACCTTCTTTGCCCCCAGGCGGATGGCAGAACGGGTGCAGTCCATGGCCACATTGCCGCCGCCCACCACCACAACCGTCTTATCCTTAAAATCCGGCATATCATCATCGCCGATGCGGCGCAGCATCTCCACCGCCGACAAAACGCCCTTGGAATCCTCTCCCTCAATTCCGATTCTTTTGTCATTGTGGGCGCCGATGGAAATATAAACCGCATCATAGGTCTCCCTGAGATGGTCAAAAGAGATTTCTCCCGGCCCGTTACCTATCCTGGTACTGAGATGCACCTCCACCCCGGTGGACAAAATGGCGTCGATATCCTCCTGCAGACGCTCCCTGGGAAAACGGTAATTGGGGATGCCATATCGCAGCATGCCGCCC
>NZ_CEWDFQ010000318.1:0-3594 GCF_982438285.1 Acetatifactor sp.
ATTTTCCATTCCCTTTTGATTCTCCTGTTCAATGACTGCAATGCCTCAGTGGGAGTCAACATTTTTTATCCTTCCTTTCCTCAATTTGTAACAGCTCCTGGCTTATGCTTTAATCTGTACTTAAATATTCCGCCAGGGTTCTCGCGATCATTTCCCGTCCCGCCTCATTGGGATGCAGCCCGTCCTCTGTGTACAGCTCCATATCAGACCAGCTCTCGTGGGGATAAAAATCGTGATACAGATCAATGACCTCCACTCCCAGCTCTGCCGCCACCTGCTTTTCCGCCTCCACAAAATCCTCCAGAATGCCATAACCCGCATCCAGCTCCTCACAGGTAAGCTGCTGCACCGTATACCAGCTGTAGGTGGGCGTCACAAGGATGATCCGCAGATCGGGGTAAGCCTTCCTGATGGATGTGATACTGCTTCGCAGAGCCCCAGTAAAGGTGTATTCATCATAGGGGTCCTCCTCATTATACATCACCGCACCGCCGTGGTAATCATTGAGCCCGTGTCCGATAATGAGAATTTCCACAGCGGAAAAATCAATGTTTTCCAGCTCATCTATGGTCTCTCCGAAATATTCCGTAGCGCTCTCTCTGATCCGCACCGTCTGCTGTACGCCGAAGTCACCGGCCTCTATGGCCTTTGCCAGCCCGGCCATGGACAAGGCATCCTTGGAATATCCCATGCGCTTTTCTGTGTCCATGCGGCTTAAGCAGGTGCCTCCCAGGGACCCGTTAAACACAGGCTCTCCCAGATAAGCGGCCAGCTTTTCCGTGACGGAGGTCTCATCCCGGACGATTCCCATGATACTGTCCCCCAAAACCACGATCCTCACCTGGGTTTTCTCCTGTCTGTTCTCCCGGCTGGAATAGGTGGCTGCAAAAAGAAGCACAAAAAACGCCGTCGCCAAGACTCCGTATAAAATTTTGCCAGAAAGTCTGTGTCCCTTCATTCCCGCTTTCTCTCCAGTCATTTCCTGAAATCCTCTATTGTTCCAGTATCCGGGCCAGTCTGTCCGCACCTTGGCCGTCCGCAACAGCGCGTATCCTCTCTCTTAAGCTTGCTCTGGCCTGTACATCATCACACAAATGCCCAAACCCCTCTCCCAGCCGTTCCAAAACACCCAGGGCATCCCGATGGAAGGCTCCTGCATTTACGGCAATCCCATGATCCCCCAGGTACGCTGCCAGCTCCTCTTGATTTTCCGCATAGGAAAAACATAAAAAAGGAACGCCCACGGCGCAAAGCTCATAAACCGTAGTTCCCGCCGCTGTCACCGCAAGATCACATTGCTCCATAAGTCCTGCCATATCCTGCACATTACGGTGTATGATCACACCCTCCCTTTTTTCTTCCAGCTTCTTTAATGCACTGAAATTTGGGGAGAAGCTTCCCGCCGTTATGTGAAAGTGTATCCCTTTTCTATAAACACAGTCAAGCACTTTACCAGCAATATTCTCCCTGTCTCCTCCACCGGTGGTGATCAGTACACTGCGCACGTTTGCAGATACCCGGCAATTTCTATTACGAAACTGGGGTCTTAAGGGCACATAGCGGCTTCCCAGGTACAGCTTTGTATTGCGTCCTTCATACAGCTTTTCATAGCTCCTTTGATCTGCAAAGATGTTATAGTTGATCACCGCATCTACAGGAAAGGGGCGGCTGTGCATATCGTCCAGCAAGAAAACCTCTCCCCAGCGGGCCAAGTTCTGCAGATAAACATCCGTCACATAGTAGCTGTCCACCACAATTTTTCTCTTTCCCCTTTCACTTTTGTCCCCCTCGGGGAGGTCTTCTTTCTCCTGAAGCAATGCCTCCCACAGGGGAAGCTCCTCCTCCATCCTTTGAAAACCCGTGTGAAACACATGCACCGAAAAGCCATAGCTCGCCGCCAGCTCCCCGGAGGCCTCATCCGCACATAAAAATAGAATCTGCTCCAATGATCCCAGTCTCTCCGAAAGAGCCCTGGCGATGGTCAAACACCGCATCAGATGTCCCGCCCCTATACGGGCATTTCCGTCCGCCCGAAAAAGGTATTGCTTTCTTTTCATGAAAAATCCACCAAATCCCAGCTCATAGGCGTGCCAAGTCTGGCGTCCCGGCTGATCTTCTTTCCCAAAAGCTCTTCATAATACATGGTATGCAGTCCGCAGGACGGTCTTACAGAACGGAGATTTTCCGGTGTAAATACGTCTCCTGCCTTCATATCCTGGGCCACAAAAAGCGAGCGGGAATGTTCTCTGCCCTTTTTCTGCTTTTCTGTCAGTTCATAGGTAACCTTCCCCACAGCCTTCTCAATCTGCCGAATATGCTCCACCATTTCCTTAAATTCCTCCGGCTCCATGGAAAAGGCTGCGTCTGCGCCTCCATCCGCTCTCCTTAAGGTAAGATGCTTCTCCACCACCTTCGCACCCAGGGCAACTCCGGCTCCTGCCACAGCGCTTCCCATGGTGTGATCGGAAAGTCCTGTCAGGCAGCCAAACACCTCCCCCATGGAAGGAATGGTCTTTAAATTGATTTCCTCATAAGGGGCCGGATAGGCTGAGGTACATTTTAATAGAATCACATTTTCATTGCCAGCCTCCCTACAGGTCTTAAGAGCCAGCTCTATGTCTGCAAGATAGGCGATGCCCGTAGACATAAGAATAGGCTTGCCCAAACGGGCAATCTTACGGATAAAGGGAATATCCGTAATCTCGAAACTGGCCACCTTATAAGCGGGCACATTCATTTCTTCCAGAAAGTCAATGCTGGAAAGGTCAAAGGGGGAGGAAAAAAAGATAAGTCCTATATCCTGTGCAATCTTCATCAGCTTTGGCTGCCACTCCCAGGGCGTATACGCAGTCTCATAAAGTTTGTGCAGAGTAGTTCCGTCCCATATGGTGCCCTGAGTGATCTGAAAGCAAGGGTCATCACTGTCAAGGGTGATGGTGTCCGGCGTGTAGGTCTGTATCTTCACCGCATCCGCCCCCGCATCTTTTGCAGCCTTCATAATTTTCACCGCCCGGTCAAAGTCCATAAGATGGTTCGCAGACATTTCTGCAATAACAAACACCGGCGCGTTTTCACTGATCATTCGTTCCCCAATGACAATTTCCTTGTTCATAACGCTACACCTCTCCGTTTTTAAAATCTATTTTCTCATATTTTTTGTCCCCTCGTATCTGCATCCAGCGTTCCGCTGTCATCCGCATAAAGGTCACATCATAGGAGACGCCCTCCTTGAGAATATGCCCCTTTTTCTCCTCCACGATTTCACAGCCGCACATTTTATGCAGCTGGATAACTCCCTGGTTTTGGGTAAAGACATCGGAATACACCGCCGTTTTTCCCAGACTGTCAAAGACATAGTCATACATGCTCATCTCAAGGGACAATGCCGTTTTCAGGCTTCTTAGCCTTTTTTCTCCCATGTAATAAGCCCATCCCAAGTTTCCTTCCGGATTTTTAAGTCCCGTCAGATTAATCACTCCCGCTGGAATTTCGTCCACCCGTATGAGCCAATATTTCACATCCTCATTGCTTCGTATGGAGGCCAGCCATTTTCTTTGTCCCTCTAACGTAAGCTTAGGATTGGTATTCATGTAT
>NZ_CEWDFQ010000319.1:0-3580 GCF_982438285.1 Acetatifactor sp.
GGAGGAGAGACCTCAGCGGGAAGAAAGACTTCAGAGAGAAGAGAGGCCTCAGAGAGAGGAAAACCATCAGAAAGAGAACCAGCAAAGAAGTGAAGCGCGGTCAAGAGGGGAAGGCCGTGTCAATGAGATTTACGAGGAGGGCCAGTACCCAAAAGAGCTGGACAGCGGCGAGGAGGCCAGCGGCATTTTGGAGGTTATGCCGGATGGCTATGGTTTTATCCGCTGTGAGAATTATCTGCCCGGTGAAAACGACGTGTATGTGGCGCCCAGCCAGATCCGGCGTTTTGGGTTGAAGACCGGAGACATTCTGCGGGGCAATAAACGGGTAAAGACCCAGCAGGAGAAATTCAGCGCTCTTTTGTTCATCCGCACCATAAACGGCTATACTCCCGAGGAATCTGCAAAGAGAACGGCATTTGAAGATATGACCCCCATTTTCCCCAACCGGCGCATCAAGCTGGAAACGCCAGGCTGCAGCATTGCAATGAGGGTGATGGATCTGGTAAGTCCTGTGGGAAAGGGACAGCGCGGCATGATTGTTTCCCCCCCAAAGGCAGGAAAGACTACCCTGTTAAAGGAGGTAGCCAAATCGGTTCTGCGCACCAATCCCCACATGCACATGCTGATTCTGCTCATTGACGAACGGCCGGAGGAAGTGACGGATATCAAAGAGGCCATCCAGGGGGATAATGTGGAGGTGATTTACTCTACCTTTGACGAGCTGCCTGAGCATCACAAGAGAGTGTCGGAAATGGTGATCGAACGTGCCAAGCGTCTGGTAGAGCACAAGAAGGATGTGGTGATTCTCTTGGACAGCATCACTCGTTTGACCAGAGCCTACAATCAGGTGGTTCCTCCCAGCGGGCGGACTCTTTCAGGCGGACTGGATCCCTCTGCCCTTCATATGCCTAAACGGTTTTTCGGTGCGGCCCGCAATATGAGAGAGGGCGGGAGCCTGACCATTCTGGCTACGGCCCTGGTGGATACGGGCAGCAAGATGGATGATGTGGTATACGAGGAATTTAAGGGAACAGGAAATATGGAGATGGTACTGGACCGCAGGCTGTCCGAGAAACGGATATTTCCAGCCATTGATCTGGCCAAATCCGGCACCAGAAGAGAGGATCTTTTACTTTCGCCGGAGGAGATGGAGGCCATCAATGTGATGCGCAAGGCGCTCAATGGACTAAAGCCCGATGAGGCAACAGACCGGATCCTGGATATGTTTGCCCGCACCAGAAACAATATGGAATTTGTGGCAATGGTAAAAAAGAACAAATTTATTTGATTTAAGTATTGCAAGCCTTGTTTTGTTATGTTACAATAATACCGCTGTTTGTGGTTCCATAGGCAGTGAGGATGCGAATATAGACCTATTTAGCTAATTTTACAATAGAGAGGTGAAAAAAATGAAAGAAGGAATCCATCCCGCATATTATCAGGCAACTGTAACCTGCAACTGTGGCAACACCTTTGTGACCGGCTCTACCAAGCCTGAGATTCACGTGGAGGTTTGTTCAAAGTGCCATCCGTTCTATACAGGACAGCAGAAAACTGCAAGGGCCGATGGACGGATTGAGAAGTTCAACAGGAAATACGGTGTCAAATAAGAACGCAGAAAAGGTTGAGGTATTTCTATCTCAACCTTTTTTTTCCAAAGTAAAGGTGCAAGGAGACTATGGCGAGAAAAAAGTGCAACCGGTATTCCGGCATTGGCGGGCAGGCCGTGCTGGAAGGTATTATGATGAAGAACAAAGAGAATTATGCGGTAGCCGTCAGAAAGCCTGACGGAGAGATTGAAGTGGAGCTGGAATATTACCAGGGAGTGCTGCATGGTCATAAAATAAAGGAGCTGCCCTTTATCCGGGGAATTTTCAATTTTGTGGATTCCCTGATTCTCGGCACAAGGGCGTTAAATTATTCCGCTTCCTTCTACGAGGAGGAAGAAGAGGAGACGAAGCTTGACAAGGCATTGAATAAAATGTCAAAGGGAAATGCAGAGAAGGTGCTCACAGGGTTTGTGACCGTTCTTTCGGTGGTGCTTGCAGTGGGGATCTTTATTGTGCTTCCTTATTATATTTCTTCCCTTTTTGACGGCTATATCCGCAACCGTTCTCTGATGACCATTGTGGAGGGTGTCATCCGCATCGGTATTTTTGTGTTGTATGTGTGGGGGATCAGCGCCATGCAGGATATCAAGCGCTTGTACCGGTATCATGGTGCGGAGCACAAATGTATCAACTGCATTGAGAAGGGCAGGCCGCTTACCGTGCACAATGTGATGCGAAGTTCCAGACTGCACAGGAGATGCGGAACCAGTTTTTTGTTTTTTGTGTTTTTTGTAAGTATTATTTTGTTTTTCTTTATTCAGGTGGACAGCGTGGCGGCCAAGGTGGTGCTGAGGGTGCTGCTTTTGCCTGTGGTTGCGGGGATTTCCTATGAGATCATTCGTCTCGCGGGACGAAGCGACAATCTGCTTGTGCGGATTCTTTCTGCTCCGGGGATGTGGATTCAGCGTATGACCACAAAGGAGCCGGATGAAAGCATGGTGGAGGTTGCAATAGCAGCGGTGGAAGCTGTGTTTGACTGGAGAAATTATCTTTATGAGAATTTTGGCTATGAGGTGGATGAAACCTGGATGGAACAGGAATCCGGCAGAGAGGATGACTGAGAGGACAAGGCGGTAAGGGCTTATGACATATGAGGAATGCTTTCAGAGCGGAAAAGCAGTCCTGGAGAGGGCCGGAGTACAGGAAGCCGCGCTGGATGCCAGGCTGCTTTTGGAGTATGTGTGTGATACGGATAGAAATACCCTGCTGGTGCATGGGGAGAAAGAAGTTTTGGACAGCCAGGCGAGGGCTTATGAGAGTCTGATCGAAAAGCGGGCCCGGAGGATGCCTCTTCAGTATTTGACAGGCGTTCAGGAGTTTATGGGGCTTGTATTTGCGGTCAATGAGCATGTATTGATTCCCAGGCAGGATACGGAAATTCTGGTGGAGGAGGTGCTTCGGGAGCTTTCCGACGGAAGCAGGATTCTGGATATGTGTACCGGCTCAGGGTGCATTCTGATCAGCCTTCTGCATTTTTCCAATCACTGTCAGGGGATGGGCGTTGATATCTCCGGGGAAGCGTTAAGGACGGCTGAAGAGAATGCCGTGCGAAACGGTCTGCTCTTAGAAAAGGCGCCTTTGGAGGAAGGGGATGCTTCCTGGGACTTATGCGGGCAGGAGAAGGCCGGAATCTGCTTTCTGCAAAGTGATTTGTTTGCGTCTGTAAAAGGAAAATTCGAGGTGATTGTTTCCAATCCCCCCTACATTCCCAGCGCTGTCTTGGATACGCTGATGCCCGAGGTGAGAGAGCATGAACCAAGACTGGCTCTTGACGGCCATGAGGATGGATTGTATTTTTATCGTAAGATTATCTCAGACAGCAGAGAATACCTGACAGGCGGGGGACGGCTTTTTTTGGAAATTGGATATGATCAGGGGGAAGCCGTGAAGAGCCTCATGGAGCAAAAGGGCTTTAGGGATATTGTGATAGTGAAGGATTACGGAGGACTTGACAGAGTGGTGTCAGGAAC
>NZ_CEWDFQ010000320.1:0-3578 GCF_982438285.1 Acetatifactor sp.
GGTTGACTGGATTTCTCCCAAAGCCAATATGCTGGAAAATGAATATCTTTCTGTAAAGATTAACTGGAACGGAACGCTTACGGTAACGGAAAAGGAAACCGGAAGGGTCATGGAGCAGGTGCACTTTTTTGAGGATTCTTCTGACAAGGGCGGTCCTCTGGTGTACAGTCCTGTATATGAGCGGATGACAATGTACAGTCTGAATGAACCGGCGTCTGCCGCACTGGTATATAACGGACCGCTGCAGGCGACTTATCGGATTATGCTGCGCTGGAGGCTCCCTAAGCGTGTGGAGGCCGCGCTGAAGGTGCATGTGCCTCATGGAAGCGAATGGGTGGATCAGGGGCGCATGCAGCGAAGCGACGAATGGGAGGAGCTTTGCATCACAACGGATGTTACTTTAAAAAAAGGAGCAAGATGGCTGCAGTTCCACACGGTTGTGGATAATACGATAAAAGATCACAGGCTGAGGGTTTTATTTGAGACGGGGCTTTCGGGAGCCATGCTCTGCCGGGCAGATTCCCCATTTGATATTGTACAGCGGGAAATCACAGTGCCCGATTCCAGCCAGTGGTATGAGGCGGCCGCTCGGACATGGCCCAGTCATTCGCTTGTGGCGGTCTCCGAAAAGGAATTTTGCGCGGCGGTATATCATAAGGGGATTTGCGAGTACGAGGTGCTGGATGATGATACCAGGGCGATTGCACTGACCCTTCTGCGGTGCTTCAGCAACGCAGGCAATCCCACAGAAACCTATGAGTATCAGGAGCTGGCAGAGTGTCAGGGGAAATCAGAGTTTGATTACTGGCTTGCAGTATACCCAAAGCAAGTCAAGGATGCTGATTTGGCTAAAGCAGCGCTGGATGCGGTACAGCCCTGTTATGTGATGCAGACCACGAAGCATTGTGGAGAATTGCCCGGACGGCTCAGCTTTTTTGGAGGGAAGGGGGAAGACTTTCTGCTTACCTCTGTCACCAAAGGCAGAGAAAAAAATCAGCTTTTGCTGCGGGGCTATAGCTTGGCCGGCGCGGAGAACTGCGTAACCTTGTTCTTTTGGAAAAAACTGCTGCGGGCAGAAAAAGTGACGCTGGAGAATTGCCTGTTGGAAAGCTTAACTGTTCGGGACGGACATTATGTTACATTCTCGGCGGGGGATCGAGAGATAATCACGCTATCCCTGGAATGGAGTGAAGAAAATGACAGCGAGAAATACAATAGCTGAATGGAAGAATCTGGATTGTACATACGATGGCATTTTTCGGGCCGGACGCAATGGCGTGAAAAGCATTCTCTCTCCCTTGGACGGCCGCTCGGAATTTGTTGTGTTTCAAACGGGGAAGATATTGGTTACCCTGCCGAATTCCGCTGTGCCGGTATATTATCCGCTGATAAGCCATCCCTTTCAGGGACCGGCAAAAGCGGTGCTGATGGATCTGGACGGCACAAGCATCAAAAGCGAAGGTTTTTGGATCGGCGCCATTGAGCAGACGGTATGCTCTCTTATAGGGAATCCATCTTTCCGACTGTCAAAGGAGGACATCCCATTTGTATCCGGTTTTTCTGTTTCAGAACATCTGAAGTACTGCATTGCAAAGTATCATCTGAATGCAGATATGGAAACGGCAAGAAAGTGTTATATGGATGTGGTTCACAGAGAAACGAGAGAGATACTGGAGGGAAAAGGCAGAGAAGACGCTTATATGCCGGCGCCCGGATTAAAAAAATTTTTGCTGAAGCTTAGGGACAGCCATATTAAGATCGGCCTGGTGACAAGCGGTCTGTATGAAAAAGCAATGCCGGAAATCATATCCGGATTCCGGGAAATGGACTGCAGGAAGCCTTATTTGGGTGACCCCATGAAATTTTACGATGCAGTGATTACGGCTGGAACCTCTTTTGGAGACGGGTGTGCGGGTACCCTGGGGGAACTGTGCGCAAAGCCCCACCCATGGCTGTACAGGGAAATATGTGAAGTGGGTCTTGGAATCCATGAAGAGGAGTTTTCCAGCGTGATCGTTTTGGAGGATTCCGCAGCGGGAGTTTTAGCGGCGCGTCTGGCCGGCTTTGACGTGATCGGAATGCGGGATGGGAATATTGAAGCGGCCGGATTGACGGATCTTGTCTGGAGTATGGAAGAGCGCCTGGAGAATATACTGCCCTGTATCTTGGGAAAGGAGGAAAGATTTTGAACGGGAAAAAGACAAAAGCAGCTGCCTGCGGGCAGAAATCTTTGGGAAAGCGCATATGGAAGGCACGATGGTCGTATGCTGCGCTGATTCCTACCTTTGCATTTCTGTTTACCTTTACGCTGTATCCGGCATTGCTGGGGATTTACCGGTCGCTGTTCCGGTGGAAAACCAACAACTATTTTACACCGAAATTTACAGGTGTGGATAACTATATCAGATTGCTTGGGGATTCCGATTTTTGGGAATCCTTTGGGATTCTCCTGGTTTTTATTGTATGGGGATTTATCAATACCTTTGTGATCAATTTTTCTACTACCTATTTTATTTTCCGTCTAAAGGACACCAGGGCAGGAAGATTTTTTAAGAAAGCGTTTGTGGTTCCCATGATGATTCCGGCTATGGTGGGAACGATGTATTGGAGCTTTTTTTACAAGCATGATACGGGTATTTTGGATGCCATACTAAACTATTTGGGAAAAGAGGAATGGATCCATATCTGGCTGGCGGATAATCGTTTTACACTGCCGGCGATGCTCTTTAAAGGATTTCCGTGGGCCGGCGGATTTGCAATGTTGATTTTTCTTGCAGGGTTTTTGAATGTGGATACGGCGCTGGAAGAGGCAATGCAGATTGACGGGGCAAATGCCTGGGATGTTTTTACCAGACTTTATCTGCCGCTGTCTATTCCCCAGATAAAGCTGCTGTCTGTCCTGGGAATGATCGGCGGCTTACAGGATTATACAGTGCAGATCGTGTATACACAGGGCAGGTATCATACGATGGTTCCGGCGTACGCCATGTACCAAAACGCCTTTGAAAATGGAAATTATGGCTATGCTACGGCCCAGGGAACCGTGCTGTTTCTTATCATTTTGATTATTACCATTTTGCAGCAGAAGTATATTAAAAAGGCAGACGAATAGCAGGAGGCAGCGGAGAATGAGTAAAGCGAAAAAGTTACTTTGCAGAGGGGGCATTATCGTTTTTCTGGCAGTAATCGTTGTGTGTACATTTTTTCCGTACTATTTTATGATTATTTCCAGTTTCAAAAATAATGTGGAGATTGCCGCACAGCCATTTTGGGTAACGCTGCCCCTTCGATTTGAAAATTATAGAGATTCTGCCGGGATGATCATACAATACTTTAAAAATTCGCTGATCATCAGCGGAATCAGCGTTTTTCTTACATCGGCAATCGCTGTTTCCAGCGCGTATGTCTTTGCGAGAACGAGTTTTCCGGGAAAAGAGTTTTTGTATGTGTTTGTTTTAATGTTTCAGATGATTCCTGGAGTTTTGACATTGATTCCACAATATGTGCTTGTAAGTGATATGAAAATTATCGGAACCTATTGGGCGGCTATTTTCCCCTTCGTGACGACGGCGCAGATT
>NZ_CEWDFQ010000321.1:0-3576 GCF_982438285.1 Acetatifactor sp.
GTTCAAATCCCCGATTTCAGCCTGAAGAACAGAAAGTACATTCAGCATACTGTCTCTGGCCGCTTTTTGTCCCTCCTCCAGGCTTATCCCGCCTCCCAGCTTTCCTATATAATTGTGAGAGCCGATGGCCGGCCCGCAGCCTGAAATATAATACAGGCTTTCCCCAAACCGTCTGCAGGGGGTATAGAGACCTCCCCTGGGCGGAGGCGGGGGCAGCTTTAATCCCAATTTCTCCAATTTCTGATAAACATCCATATTTTTACTCTCCTTTGTTCTTTTCATTTGCGTTTCCTGCCAGAAGCATGCCTGCGGAAAGGTCTCTCTCAAGCTTCCCCTGATTCCATATTACATTTCCACCCACAAGGACATACTCCACTCCCTCGGCCAACGCTCTCGGCGCCTGGAAGGTTGCTGTATCTCTTACCTTTTCCAAATCCAGCACATTCAAATCCGCCCGCATTCCCTCTTGAATCAGTCCGCGGTCTTTCAGCCCAAATCTCTGCACTGTCAGCCCGCTCATTTTATGTATTGCCTGCTGCATGCTTAAAATTCCCCGTTCCCTGACAAAATCTCTTAGAATCCTGGGGAAAGCCCCATACAGCCTGGGGTGCGGAAATTCCCCTGCTCCATACAATCCATCAGAAATCACCGCGCTATAGGGAAGCCTCGCCACTGTATCCACATCTTCCGGAGCCATGCTCATCACAATAATTCCCACATTTCCGTTTTCCTCACATAAAATTCTTGCCATGCAGGCCGCCTCATCCTCATCTCCCATCCTCCGGCAGATTTCCGGTATGGTAAGCCCCTGGCAATCCTTATTGTTCCGGGCTGAGCTTACTATCATTCTCTCCCACCTGATAGACTGCACCATATTATCCCAGTCAGGCTGTTCTTTCACGATTTCCTTTCTAAGGAGAGCGAGCCCCTTGTCCGAGCCCAAAAAATCTATCGTCTTTTCTGTGATTTCTTTCAGACAGCATGGCGGTATGAGGGTCATCAAGGTCGTAGAGCCGGCGGTATAGGGATAAAAATCTACGGTAACATCCTGTCCTTCCCTTCTCGCCCTTTCTATCTGCTCTATGGCCCGGTGCAGGGTTTTTCTCCAATTCTGCCGTCCAAATACCTTAAAATGGCTGATATTTACAGGCAGTCCGGTTTTTTGTCCGATAGCAATGACTTCATCCACTGCCTCTGCCAAATGATTTCCCTCGCTTCGTATATGGCAGCATAGCGGACGCCCGTAAGCTGCCGCCGGTTTCAGAAGTTTTATATATTCTTCTGTGGAGGTATAACACTCAGGCGTATACATAATCCCACAGGAAATCCCCATGACGATGGCTGTCAATAACCCCGGGCGCAACAGCCTTCCCTCTCACATCCAGATTCACAGCGTCTTTCTCCCAGGCCCGCTCCAGGGCTTCCCCCACTTCGCTTCCCCTGGGGACAATCCTCCAAATCATGCCCTGGTCCAGAAAAAGTTCCGCCTGTATGGGAGGATTGCCTGCTCCGTCATATACACTTCCGCCTTTTAAAATGATTTTCATGGCATTCCCTCCTTAAACCAGCATTCCCCGGGCATCTACAGGAATCCTCCTCAATTTTCTCTGACTGTATTCATATATGGTATTCTGCATATTTACAGCAGTACAAATGTGAATGGGAGTCAGCTTTAAAACCTGTCCTACCTTTAGCCGTGTATCCCCCTGGCTGCTCTCTATGATTCCATGCTCCTCATTCAGACGCGCAAGCCGTAAATCCGGCCTTCCCTCAATCACCCCATAGCCCGGATAATAGTAGGGAGGCTGATGTAAGAGAATATCCATAGGAAAGGTTTTACTGCCTCCGTCTATTACCGCATACCCCGGGCGAGGAGTACTGACTACCGTCACATAAATATGACCCGCAATCTTTTCAGGGGATGCCCAGCCTTCACAGCAAAGCATATAATCATTAAAAATATAGGTTCCGGGACGTATTTCTGTAACCTTCCCTGTTGCTGCCACAATATCTCCTGTGGGAGTTGATCCTGCACTGACATCTTTTATATGCAATCCTTTTTCCCACATTGCAGCAGCCAGCGCTTTCATCAGCTGTCCTTCTTCCTCTCCCGCTTTTCTCCGGTCGGTAACAGAATGTCCCTGGTAAATCATGCTTTTAAAGGCGTAAATGCCGGTGAGATGAATGCTGGGATAGGAGCTAATCCGCTGTGCCAGAGAAACCGCATCTTCTATAGGAACCCCTGTCCTTCCTGCTCCGATATCCACCTCCAGACGCACCTCCGCCGAGATGCCCTCACGGCTGGCTGCCTGTGACAGCATTCTCGCTGTGGCATCGCTGTCCACAGCCAAAATCAGACGGCGGCATTTCCGATAAAGCTTAAGGGCTCTCTGGATTCGAAACTCTCCCACCAGCGGATACGCAATGAAAATATCATCAATTCCTCCATCGGCCATTACTTCTGCCTCCGATACCTTGGCACATGTAATGCCACAGGCGCCATATTCCAGCTGAAGCCTGGCATATTCTACCATCTTATGGGTTTTGATATGGGGCCGCAGGTCCACCCCCGCCTGATTGGCGAATGCCTGCATCCTCCAGATATTTTCCTCTGCCTTGGAACGTTCAATCACGATACAGGGTGTTTCCAGCTGTCCAATCAGTAAAGCTTCCATCTTTTTTCATCCTTCCACTATGCCTTCAGGCCTGCCGTAGCAACACCCTCTACAAAGTTCCGCTGGAAGCCAAAGAACAGAATAACTACCGGAATTACGAAAATGACTGCTGCTGCCATAAGGAGCGTCCAATCAACTGTATACTCATTGAGAAACTGCTGCAGTCCCAGGGACAGGGTCATGCGTTCTTCCTTATTGATATAAATTAACGGCCCCAGATAATCTGACCATGCGGCAATAAAGGTGTAGATTCCTACTGTTGTCAACGCCGGTTTGCATAAAGGAAGCGCCAGATGGGCATATCGCTGCAGCTCATTTGCCCCGTCAATTTTTGCCGCCTCAAACAAAGAATTTGGCAGCCCCACCATAAACTGTCTCAAAATAATAATATAATAGGCATGTCCTGCAAAATGGGGTGCAATCAGAGGAACATATGTGCCAGTCAGACCAAAAGCATGCCAGGTACGATACAAAGGTATCATCGTTACGGTATAAGGTATCATCATAGTGGCCATAAGAAGGCCTGATAAAATTTTAGTGCCCTTCCAGCGGATTCTGGACAAGGAGTAGGCCACCATGGGTACTACTAACAGCTCTCCCACTAAACTTAATCCTGTTATAACAGCCGTATTTGCCATATACCTGAAATAAGGAATCCTCTCAACCGCCGCGCCGTAATTTGCTATGGTAAACTCCCTGGGCAGAATTTTCACCGGAACCATAAAGGCATCTTCCATCGTCTTAAAGGATGTGGTTACCATTACCACAAAAGGAGAAAGAAATACCGCGCTCAGGGCAATCACAATGAAAGCGAAAACGAGGTTTTTCACTTTTCTTTTTATAGAATACATCTGAATTTTTTCCCTCCGGATTCCCATATCATTCACCTCCTGCATTATTG
>NZ_CEWDFQ010000322.1:0-3567 GCF_982438285.1 Acetatifactor sp.
AAGACCTTTGCGGGACAGGGGCTGGGCGCTGAGCGTAAAAACGAAACCTCTGTGCTGGAGCCGGTTATGACCTATCAGATTTTTCTGCCCCCGGGTACGGATATCGTGAAGGCTCTTTTGTGGCTCCGCCAGCTGGAGGAAGAGGAGCCCCAGCTTCATATTGTCTGGAAGGAAGCGCTTTCGGAGATTCATGTACAGGTTATGGGGGAGGTGCAGATGGAAATTCTCCGGCACCTGATCAAGGAGCGCTTTGGATTGGAAACGGAATTTGGTCCGGGAAGCATTGTGTACAAGGAGACCATTCTGGAGCCTGTGATAGGCATTGGTCATTTTGAGCCGCTGCGTCATTATGCAGAGGTGCATCTTTTGCTGGAGCCGGGAGAGCGGGGAAGCGGGCTGCAGTTTCTTACCGCCTGCAGCGAGGATATGCTGGATGGAAGCTGGCAGAGGCAGATACTAAGCTGTCTGGAGGAAAAGGCGCATATCGGTGTGCTGACAGGCTCGGAAATTACGGACATGCGGATTACGCTGGTGGCTGGGAGAGCCCATCAAAAGCATACGGAGGGAGGGGATTTCAGACAGGCTGCCTGCCGGGCGTTAAGGAACGGGCTGCGCAAGGCACGCTGCCTGCTGCTGGAGCCTTATTTTTCCTTTACCCTGGAGGTGCCTCTTTCGTCCCTGGGACGCGCCATGTCGGATATCCAGCGGATGAACGGCTCCTTTGAGCCCCCCGTGACAGAGGGAGAGACAGGGATTCTCACGGGCAGCGCCCCTGTGGCCTCCCTGCAGGATTATCAAAGAGAGGTAAGTGCATATACGGGAGGGAGGGGAAGGCTTTCCTGTACCTTGAAGGGCTATGAGCCCTGTCACAATCCCAAGGAGGTGATTGAGGAGCGGGGCTATGACTGCGAGGGCGATCTGGAAAACCCCACCGGCTCCGTATTCTGCGCCCATGGTGCAGGCTTTGTGGTAAGCTGGGACAAGGTGGAGGAGTATGCCCATGTGGACAGCGGCTTTCGGCTGGAAGGCCACAAGAACGGCGCAATGTACCAGGACGGTGCATCGCACGAAAACAGTGCTTTGGGGGCTGTGCCCCCAGAAAGCAGAAAAAGGGAAGAAGGCCGTGAAAAGGGCTGGATTTCCCAGGAGGAAATCGAGGAGATATTCCGTCAGACCTACGGCGCAAAAGCGGAGGATATCAACCGCTATCGCAGATATCACAGAACGGGAAGCAGGGGAGGCGCTTTTCCGGAAGGAGAGGGAAGAGGCGGGGAGTACGGCTCCCGCAAGAGCGCATCTCACGGCGCAGGCATGGGGCGAAGGAATCTGTCAGAAGAGCAGTATCTTTTGGTGGACGGCTACAACATCATATTTGCCTGGGAGGAGCTTCGCTCTCTTGCAGCCGTAAATATAGACAGCGCCAGAGACAGGCTGATGGATATTATGAGTAATTACCAGGGATACCTGGGAAATACGCTGATCTTGGTATTTGACGCTTATAAGGTGAAGGGAAATCCGGGAAAAATCCAGAAATATCATAATATTTATGTGGTCTATACCAAGGAGGCGGAGACTGCCGACCAGTATATTGAAAAGACGGTGCATGAGATAGGAAAAAAGCATCAGGTTACGGTGGCCACCTCCGATGCGCTGGAGCAGATGATCATCTGGGGAGACGGAGCCATCCGGCTGTCCGCCCAGGGACTTTTGGAGTCGGTGGAGCAGGCGGCCAGACAGCTTCGGGAACAATATATCAAAGAGGATTAGGAAAAGGGATTTCCTCCGTCTTTAAAGTACTTTATCATCTCCTGGGCAATGCTGAGACTGGAGGGAAATTCCGGAAGTTCTTCCCGGGAAAACCATCTGGCCTCGGACAGCTCGGATTCTTGAAGGGTGATGGCATCCGGCCCCTCAAGCTTCGAGAAAAAGCCGATCATCGCAGAATCGCTGAAGGACCAGGGCTGGGACTTGTAATAAACGATTTCTCCCACCAAAAGGCCGGTCTCCTCCCTGACCTCTCTGCGCACAGCCCCCTTGAAGGTTTCGCCCACCTCCACGAAGCCTGCCACCAGCGCCCAATTTTGATAAGACCCACCCGCATATTTTGTGAGAAGCAGTTTATCCTGATGGATAACGGCAGTGATGACGGCGGGGGAAATTTTAGGATATTCGATCATGCCGCACTGGGGACAAATGCAGGCTCTTTCCGTAGCGCTTGGCCTGGTGGGTGCGCCGCAGCGGCCGCAGAATTTTCTGTCTAATCGAAAACGGTTGATCTGGCAGGCGGTGATGCCGGCGAAGGCCAAGTATTCCGGCTGAAAGGTGCGGAAAACGGAAGGGGGATAGAGCTGTCCCTCCAGGGGGAGATACAGGCTTCCCTCTGCGGCGTTTAAGCGGTAAAAGGCAGTGCTGTCGATGGAGAAGAGATATTCTGCATCCAGCATCAGCCGCTCCAGGGGGTATTTCAGCTTTAACAGCTGTCTTGCTTTTTGGAAGGTGGGTAAAAACAGTCTTCCGTCCTGGTCCTTGGGAAGATAGATTTGATCTTCGTCAAAGATCAGGAGGAAATCCTCTGCCCTTGGCTCCTGGCAGCGGAATTCAGGATAATAGATGTGGGGCTCAATTTTATGTATCACGGGGCGGCCTCCTTTTATGCTTCAACTTCTGCTTTCACTATACGGGAAGGCGGCTTTTGTGTCAATTGCAAGGAGAAGCTTTTTGTGCTACAATAGGAAAAAAATTGAAATGGCGGTATGCAGATAGGAGTAACCATGCTACATGTATTGTTATCGGGAAACTATGATTCCCTTCTGGCCTTTTGTGGAATTATATTTGCTTTTGCGGCGACGGTGTTCGCAACGGCCAGGCTGAGCGCTTTTCTGCCAAAGGATGCGGGGAGGGAGTTTGCCCATGACGGGAAGCTTTCTGCGGGCAAGCCCAGGGGAGCGGGCATTATTTTTGTGCTGGCTTTTACGGCGGCGGGGCTTTTGTTTGCTCCCGTCCAGGCGGAAAATGTAATTTACCTGATATTGATCGTGATCTGCATGCTGACGGGATTTTTTGACGACGCCTCCAAAACGCCCTGGGGGGAATACAAAAAGGGATTTCTTGATTTGTGCGTGGCGGCCATGGTGGCCCTGACCTTCTTAAGATATAATTCCAATGTAGTGGAGCTTGCCCTGTTCGATATTCGGTTTACCTTGCATCCCATCGTGTTTGCGCTGCTCACGGTGGTGCTGGTATGGACATCGGTGAATGTGACAAACTGTTCCGACGGGGTGGACGGGCTTTCCGGAACCCTTACGCTGATTACGTTGATGACCATATATATCATTGACAGAATCAAGGACGCAGGCCAGGATTTTTCCTTTCTGATCCTGCTGTTTTCGGTGTGCATTTTAGGGTATCTTTGGTACAATGCTACGCCCAGCAGGCTTTTGATGG
The DNA here is from genome assembly GCF_982438285.1 of Acetatifactor sp. NCBI lineage: Bacteria > Bacillati > Bacillota > Clostridia > Lachnospirales > Lachnospiraceae > Acetatifactor > Acetatifactor sp. The sequence goes on from NZ_CEWDFQ010000322.1 coordinate 3,445, forward strand.
GAGATGCGGGCTCCAGGGCCATGGGACTGTTTATCAGCATTGCCATCCTAAAGACGGGCTGTCCCTTTTTGTATATTCCAGTGGCTCTTGTACTGCTTTTGGATGGAGGCCTGGGGCTTGGCA